>MVCQ01000189.1 GCA_002059205.1 Candidatus Latescibacteria bacterium 4484_107 | reverse complement strand
ATGAGAAATGCGAATGACCTTCCCGGAAAGCTGGGCCTGGCCTCCGGCCACGGTGAAGCCATAGCCGTCCAACACCTTCACTAATTGCTTGCCGTCTATCTGTTCGGGAAGCTGCACAATGGTCAGCACGTTCGAGGGAGATTTGGCGAAGATGCCCAATCCCATCGCTCGCACCGCGGCTCTCGTAGCCTCGGCGTTTCGTGCGTGGCGCGCCCATACGTTCTCAATGCCTTCTTCCCGGATCATCTCCAGTGCCGCTTTTAATCCCACCAACAGAGACACCGCCGGCGTATAGGGATTCTGGTCTTTGGCCAACGATTTTCTGGCTTTCATCAGATCCAAATAATACTTGGGCAAATCGGAGCATTCCACCGCCTCCCACGCGCGTTGGCTCAGCGCAATAAACGCCAGTCCCGGAGGCAGCATCAAGCCCTTCTGAGAGCCGGTGACCACGGCGTCCACGCCCCACGCATCCGGGAGCATCCGGTGTGCGCCGATGCCGGTGATGGCGTCCACGATCAACAAGGCGTCGGTCTCCCGGACGACCCGCCCGATGGCCTCGATGTCGTTGAGCGCGCCGGTGGAGGTTTCGCTCTGGGTGGTGAAAACGGCCTTGATCGCGGGATCGGACTTCAGGTGTTCGGAGATCG
Organism: Candidatus Latescibacteria bacterium 4484_107; assembly: GCA_002059205.1. Classification (GTDB taxonomy): domain Bacteria; phylum Latescibacterota; class 4484-107; order 4484-107; family 4484-107; genus 4484-107. The sequence continues at coordinate 4,940 of MVCQ01000189.1, read as the reverse complement.
CCTCCGGAGCGACGGCTTCGCCCCACGGCACGTCTATGGCGGTCACCTCGACGCCGTAGGTCTCGCACAACTCGCCCCATCGTTCGCCGAATTTCCCGCCTCGCACCACGAGCGCGCGATCCCCTTTGGAAAGGAGATTCACCACGGCCGCCTCCATCGCTCCCGTGCCGGACGTGGTCAGGGTAAGCACCTCGTTTTCCGTTTGGAACAGAACTTTTAGTCCTTCGTTGACCGTCGCGAACAACCGTCCGAACTCCTCGGAACGGTGGTGAATAATCGGCTCGGCCATCTTCAACAGCACCCGATCCGGCACCGTCGTGGGCCCGGGCGTAAATAGTCGTCTTTTCAAGATCTCCTCCTTCGCTACTCGTCATTGGACATTGGAGATTGGACATTGGGTATTGGGTATTGGGGAAGGGCAGGGACTAATGACCAGTGACCGATGACTAATGACTATCCAGCCTTCCCTCGATCCACTTCCACACCGCCTCTTTCCCCACGCCACGCTTGGCGGAAAAGGGAACCACCGGAAGATCGCCCCACTCCGAGAGAATGCGCCGGGTTTTTTGGATCTGCTCGGACAGCTTCCGGGCGGACAATTTATCGCTTTTGGTCAGCACAATCAGAAAAGGCAATTCATAGGACAGAAGCCACGTCACCATTTGAAGGTCATTTTCGGTGGGATCGTGCCGGGCGTCGATCAGCTGGATCAATCCGAGAAGCGGGTCCCGGTTTTTCAAATAGGGCTCCACCCACCGCCCCCAGTTCGCACGTTCCCTTTTGGGCGCCCTGGCGTATCCGTATCCCGGAAGATCCACAAAGTAGAACGCCTCGTTAATACGAAAATAGTTGATCTGCCGGGTCTTGCCCGGCGTGGAACTGGTCTTGGCCAATCCCTTCCGGTTCAGCAGCGTATTGATCAGCGAAGACTTGCCCACGTTGGAACGCCCCGAAAAGGCGAACTCCGCGTCCCCATCGCTCGGGAACTGGGACGCCTGCACCGCACTGATCACGAATTCACTCTTTCGAACTTTCAACGAAAGCCACCTCCAGCACGTCATCTATGTGATGGGCCAGCACGAATTCGAGCCCCTCCTTCAGTTCCTCCGGAAGTTCCTTCAAGGCGTTCGCGTTCTTTCGGGGCAGGATGATGGTATGCAATCCGGCGCGCTGAGCCGCGAGGACCTTCTCGTTCAAGCCGCCAATAGCCAGCACCGTTCCCCGCAGCGTAATCTCGCCCGTCATGGCCACGTCCCGCCTCACCGCCCGGTTGGTCAACGCGGATAAAAGCGCGGTGGCAATGGTCACGCCGGCGGACGGGCCGTCCTTTGGAATGGCCCCCTCCGGCACGTGGATGTGCACGTCGGTCTTCTCGTAGAAATCCTCCTCGATCCCCCATCGATCCGCTACGCTGCGAATATAACTGAGCGCGGCCCGCGCCGACTCCTGCATCACGTCTCCCAGCTTGCCGGTCAGGGTGAGATCGCCTTTGCCCTTGAGCAAATTGACCTCGATGCTCAGAATATCGCCGCCGTTCTGCGTCCACGCCAATCCCGTAGCCACGCCGATCTGATCCTCCGCCGCCTTCTGTTTCTCCTCCATCTTGGGAAGCCCGAGATAGGTCTCCACGTCGCGCGTGTGAATAATGAAGGAAGCGTTCTTACCCAACGTTTCGGACTTCTTCCCCTCTGCCTTCTGCCCCTCGACGAGCTTCCGCGCCACCTTCCGACAAATCGCCGCGATCTCCCGCTGGAGATTGCGCACGCCCGCCTCGGCCGTATAGCTTCGAATGATCCGCCGAAGCGCCCCGTCGGTAAATCGAAGCTGTTTCTTTTTGATCCCGTGTTCCTTGAGTTGCTTGGGGATGAGGAACTTCTGCGCGATTTTCAGCTTCTCGTGTTCGAGATAGCCGGGCAGACGGATCACCTCCATCCGATCCAGAAGCGGCGGCGGAATCGATTGCATCACGTTGGCGGTGGTGATGAACATCGTTTCCGACAGGTCGAAATCCACCTCGAGATAATGATCGTTGAACGTGCTGTTCTGCTCCGGATCGAGCACCTCCAACGAGCCGATGTACGTGCGCCGGTGCCCCCGGATCTCCGCCTCGTCCCGCACGCCGCCGAGGGACATCTGGATAAATTTACGATTCAGCGCGCGCGCCACCGATTTTCCGAGAGAAGTCTTCCCCGTGCCCGGAGGCCCCACGAGACACAGAATAGGGCCCTTGATCTTCTTGACGAGATTCACCACCGCGAGGTATTCCACGATACGCTCCTTCGGCTCCTTCAACCCATAATGATCCTCGTCTAAGATCTTCTGCGCGGCCGCCAAGTCCAGATTATCCTCCGTCTGCTTTTGCCACGGCAGCGCGATCAGCCAGTCGAGATAATTGCGAACCACTGTGGATTCCGGCGACATCGGATACATCTTCTTCAGCCGGTTCAATTCGGCGTGGGCTTTCTTCCCCACCTCCTCCGGCATCTTGGCCGCTGCGATCTGTTTCTCCAACTCGGCGATCTCGTCGGCAGTATCCCCTTCTTCGCCCAACTCCTGCCGAATGGCCTTGATCTGTTCGTGGAGATAGAACTCTCGCTGGTTCTTTTGAATGGCGCCGCGCACCTGGCCGTCTATCTTCTGCTCGATCTCTAAAATTTCCCGCTCTGACGCTAAAATGCGAATCATCTTCTCTAACTGCTCGTTCAGATCGAGGGCCTCCAGAATCTCCTGCTTGATGGGGGCCTTCTGCATAATATACGCCGCTACCGTATCCGCGAGACGCCGGGGAGTCTCCAGATTGCCCACGGCCATCAGCACCTCGTCCGGAATCTGACGATTGAGCTTGACGTATTCCGTAAAATAATCCATCAGTTTTCTCAGATGCGCATCCAACTCCGAAGACGGAGTCACCTCTTCCGACACCATCTTAACGTTCGCCTTCAGAAAGGCCTTCCCCGCAATAAAACGCGTCACGCTGGCGCGCGCCAATCCTTCAAAAAGCACCCGAAGCACCCCGTTGGGCAGCTTGAGCACCTGCATAATGCGCGCAACCACACCGACCCGGTAGAGATCCTTCGAGCCGGGTTCATCCTGCGCGGGATCCTTTTGGAGCAATAAAAGAATCAACTGTTCGCCCATCATCGCGTCTTCCAGGGCCTGTATGGATTTCTCCCGCATAACGAGGATGGGCACCACCATATTGGGAAACATCACCTGATCCCTCAGCGGAAGAACGGGAAAACGACTTGGTATCTGTACTGCCTCAGCCATGCTTACCTTCTCCCGATTGAAAAGTGCCCCTCCTCGAAAATCAGACGAAAGCGAAATATCTCCCGCGAACATAAAACGTAAGGAAGATTACGCTTTGATCTCTCCGTGAAGGGGCATTCAAAAAAACCCATTGCCTAAATTTCTAAAATTTCAAAGAGTGCCCAAATTGCCTGCACCCCCATTTTGAAATTTTTGAAATTTCGTCCCACTCACCAACCACCATATTACGCGGTCTTCTTCTGCGCCTCGTAGATATACCGCGGCTCCGCTTTGCCTTCGATCACATCGGGCGTGATGATGCACTTCTCGATGCCGACCATGGAAGGCACGTTGTACATAATATCCAGCATCGCTTCTTCCGCCACGGAACGCAAGCCGCGCGCGCCGGTTCCCCGCTTTCGGGCGAGGGCCACCACCTTTCTCAGCGCCTCTTCGGTAAACTGCAACCCCACGCCTTCCATCTCGAAGGACTTTTGGTATTGCTTGATCAGTGCGTTCTTCGGACGAACGAGGATGTCCAGCATCGCCTCCTCGTCCAGTTCATCTAATGAGGCGATGACCGGCAACCGGCCCACCATCTCCGGGATGAGACCGTATTCGATCAGATCTTCCGGCTCCACCTGGGACAGAATATCACCGATGTGGCGTTCCTTCTTTTTATGGATGACCGCGCCGAAGCCGATGGTCCTGGTATTCAGACGCCGCTCCACAATTTTGTCCAATCCGTTGAACGCGCCGCCGCAAATAAACAAGATGTTTCGTGTATCGATCTGCACGAGAGGCTGCTCCGGATGCTTGCGTCCGCCTTTGGGAGGCACATTCGTTATGGTGCCTTCGAGGATTTTTAAGAGCCCCTGCTGGACGCCCTCTCCGGACACGTCGCGCGTGATGGAGGGATTGGCCGATTTCCGGCTGACTTTGTCGATCTCGTCTATGTAAATGATCCCGGTCTCGGCTTTGCCCACGTCATAGTCCGCCGCCTGAAGCAGACGCACGATGATATTATCCACGTCCTCCCCCACGTATCCGGCCTCCGTCAACACCGTCGAATCCGCGATGGAGAACGGCACGCGAAGCAACTTGGCCAGGGTCTGAGCCAGAAGCGTTTTTCCGGTTCCGGTGGGGCCGATGAGGAGGATATTGCTCTTTTCCAGCTCCACTTCGTCGGCGATATTCCGGAAACGGATGCGCTTATAATGATTGTACACGGCCACCGCCAGCGCCTTCTTCGCCTGCTCCTGTCCGATGACATACTCGCTCAATCCGGCCTTCAACTCCGCCGGCGTGGACCACTGCGCACGCCCCTGAATCGCAGACTGCGTCATATCCTCCATCAAAATCTCATTGCACATCCGGACGCAGTCGCTGCATATATGCACCGAAGGCCCGGTAAGCAGCCGCTCTACTTCACTTTGACTTTTTCCGCAGAACGAACAGACCAATTCCCCATTGGCCGCTCTTCGTTTTTTCGCCATCCTGCCCCCCTTTTGGAAATGTCATAGCCCCCCTTCCCTCCTCCTCCGAACACAATTTAACCACTGTTCGCTCACACCTTGTTGACCTGAAAAATTCATTAGCCACTAAGACACAACATATCAAAAAATAATCTGTAAGAGTGCACGTGGTTCCCACACAGAAATGCGGTTTCGAGATGACCTCTGACCTCTGAC
>MVCQ01000040.1 GCA_002059205.1 Candidatus Latescibacteria bacterium 4484_107 | reverse complement strand
GGCGATCCCGAATGGATGCGGCTGGCCATCCGGAACTTCAAACTGGCCCTTATCCAGCGGAATCCCATTTTCGGCGCGCGCATGGGTGTCGGTGGCGGCGCGGCGGAACCTTATCGTCACTGGCCGCCGTTTCTGTACTACGCGGATAAATCGGGCTTGTTAGAGGATATCCGGATATTTTAGCTCGATTTTTACCTCAACCTGTATCTCTGCCTGTCCCGCAGTGCAAAAAAGGAGACAAGATGAATCCCGTCAAAATCAAGGAAAACGTCTATTGGGTGGGCGCGGTGGACTGGAATCTCAGAAGTTTTCATGGATACCGCACGCCATCCGGATCGACGTACAACGCGTACCTTATCGTAGATGAGAAGATCGCGCTCGTGGATACGGTGAAGCGTCCGTTCGCGGAGGAGTTGCTCGAGCGGATAGGGCAGGTCATCGAACCCGCGAAGATAGATTATCTGATCTCCAATCACGCGGAGATGGATCATTCGGGCGCGCTGTCCCGGCTCCAAAAACTGGCTCCAAACGCCACGATCATCGCCACGGAGCGGGGCCAAAAAACCCTGACCCGGCATTACCAGTCGGATTGGCCCTTTCGCACGGTGAAGACCGGGGACACGCTGGACCTCGGGAAGCGGCAGTTAGCGTTCGTGGAGGTGCCGATGGTGCATTGGCCGGAGTCGATGGTGACGTATTCACCCCATGACCGTATCCTCTTTTCCAACGATGCGTTCGGCCAGCATATCGCCACGTCCCGGCGCTTCGACGACGAGGTCGGTTGGGAGATCGTGCACGAGCAGGCGGCCAAGTATTACGCCAACATCGTGATGCCCTTTGCCAATCCGGTTCAGAAGGCGTTGGACGCTGTTGGAGGCCTGGATCTCGATGTCATCGCGCCGAGCCATGGGATCCTGTGGCGGTCGCACATAGATCGCATCGCAGCCGCATATCACTCGTGGGCCAACGCCGAAGCCGAACTCAAAGCACTGGTGATCTACGATACGATGTGGGGCAGCACGGAAAAAATGGCTAAGGCCATCGGGGAGGGCATCGCCGACGAAGGCGTCGAGGCCCGGCTGTTTAATCTGACACTTTCGGATCACAGCGAGATCATCCGGCACGTGCTCGATGCCAAAGCGATTCTCGTGGGATCCCCCACGCTCAACAACGGGATGTTTCCGACGGTCGCGGCGTTTTTGACCTATCTCAGGGGCTTGAAGCCCCGGAAGAAGATCGGAGCTGTTTTTGGGTCTCACGGCTGGGCGGGAGGAGCAACCAAGGCCATCGCCCGGGAATTGGAGGCCGCCCGCATCGAGCTGGTGGAGCCGGAGTTGAAGGTGCCCTTCGTTCCGGATGGGGACGATCTCCGGCAATGCACGGCCTTGGGGAAGACGATCGCGCAGAAGATCAACGCATCGTAAACCTTTCACCGCAAAGGCGCAAAGAGCGCAAAGAAAGACAAAACCTGGTGATTGGTGAGTGGTTATTAGTGAGTGGGAACTCCTCCACCGATCACCAATCACCAATCACAAGAAGGGAGAAGCCATGGAACTGAAAGGAAGCCAGACGGAGAAGAATCTGCTGACCGCGTTTGCGGGGGAGTCTCAGGCCCGGAACCGATACACGTATTTTGCCAAGGTGGCTCGTAAGGAGGGATACGAGCAGATTGCGGCGATTTTCGAGGAGACCGCGTGGAACGAGCGCGCACATGCGAAGGAGGAATTTAAGCTCCTGAAAGGCGGCGAAGTGGAGATCCAGGCTGCCTATCCGGCGGGCGTGATCGGGGATACCGAGGCCAATCTGAAGGCGTCCGCGGGCGGCGAGCACTTTGAGTGGACGCAGATGTATCCCGACTTCGAGAAGGTGGCCCGGGAGGAAGGATTTTCTCAGATTGCGAGCCTGTTCCGAGAGATCGGCGAGGTGGAGGAGGAGCACGAAAAGCGCTATCTAACACTGCTGAAGAATGTTCAGGAGGGCACGGTGTTTAAGAAGGCCAAGGTCGTCCGGTGGAAGTGCCGCAATTGCGGGTACGTGCACGAAGGGACCGAGGCTCCAAAGAAGTGTCCCGCTTGCGCCCATCCCCAGAGTTACTATGAGGTAATGGGGGAGAACTACTGAGCGTGGGGCGTGAGGGCAAGCCGGAACAAAGGGGACAGAAGAGATAGAAAGGACAGAAGGGGAGCATTTTTCCCTCTTTGTTCTGGCCTATCTCTTTGTCCCCTTTTTTCATGAATTACTGGGGCCGAAATTTGTGTCCAGATACTCATCAGGACCACAGACGAAATTCCCATGCGCTGAGTAGATTTTCATTGACAATGCGCTTTTTTATTCGTATATTATATAAATAAATGCTGATATACTTATGAAGGAGAACATGTGGAAACCGCTCTTGAAGTGTTCAAAGCCCTTTCGAACCCCGTCCGCTGGAACATACTCCGGCTTTTGAAGCAGCGGCCCTTCTGTGTCAATGCGCTGACCTATCGTCTAAACGTTTCTCAGCCGGCCGTATCCCAACATCTGAAGGTGCTGGAATATGCCGGCCTGGTTCGTGGGACCAAGACCGGACTCCAGGTGCATTACTGTCTGATTCCCGAAAGGCTGGACGAGTGCATCGGACTGCTCCGGGATTTGAAAGGGGACGATGGGTAAATGCCGGAGCAGAACTATTTTTATATTCTTACCGAAGAGTCCGCGAAGTCCGCAGAGAAAAAAGAAAGGTTGGTAGGATGAAGGAAAAGGGGAGCGCGCCTGCCCCGGCCCGGGACGAGAGGGCAAAGACGAAACAGGGAATAGGCCCGCGTAGCATGCGCGACAAGCCGAACCAAAAGCAGGGTCCCGGAGGAGAGGGTCGGCGTGGCGCAGGAAAGCAGGGGAGAGGAGGAGGAAAACAGGGCAGACCTTCCGGCCCGGTGCGGCCTATCTTACAGCGTTTATTGGGCTATATGAAGCCTCATGTCAGGATGTTGTTTGGGGTGTTGATCGCTATGTTGGCCACGACGGCCATTGAGTTAGCGCCCCCGTGGCTGATCCGCTATTCCGTGGATCGCTTGATTCTGGGCGGTCACCCCGAACGCATCTGGTGGCTGGCAGCGGGATTGTTAGGAATCTCATTGCTTCATGGAGCCATAGACTTTGTGCGCCTCTATCTGGGGGCCTACACAGGTCAGCAGATTGTTTTTGAACTTCGTAACGCCCTCTTCGAGCATCTCAGTCGGCTTTCCTTTTCTTTTTACGACAAGGCACGCACTGGCGATTTGATGTCCCGGGTTACTGCGGATGTAGATGTATTGAGCCAATTTTTTGCCCGGGCCGTGATCATCGTGGTAACCAACATCCTGCTGTTGCTCGGCATGCTGGTTATTCTGTTCATCTGGGACGTGCGATTGGGACTGTTGTACCTGCTTTTTCTCCCTCTGGCCGGGCATGCTATGTGGGTTTATTCTCAGCGTCTGCGTCCGGCTATGGGCAGAGTGCGACGGAAACTCGCCGATCTCACTGCCGTCCTGCAGGAAAGTCTGGTCGGCATCCAGGTGATTAAACTCTTCGGACGTGAGGGATTTGAGGAGAAGAAGGCCGACGGGCAAAGCAAGGGCTTACTGAAGGCCAATATCGAGACCAGCAAGATCAGTGCTTTTTGGATGCCCTACGTCAACGTCTTGATGGGCCTCAGCATGGGATTGGTGCTCTGGATCGGCGGAAGGGGCGTGATCCGGCATACGATTTCTTTGGGTACTTTGATCGGCTTTACGGCCTACCTCAGTATGCTCTTGCGCCCCATTCGTCAGACCGGGATGATGTTGGGGGCTTTTATGCGTTCCGTGGCTGCGGCAGAACGGGTCTTTGAGGTGTTGGATATTCCGTCCGATGTTCAGGATGCGCCCGGCGCGTATCCGCTGCCAGCCGTCACAGGCCGGGTGCGGTTTGAAGGCGTCCATTTTTCCTACGACGGTCTCAATGAGGTTTTGCACGACATTCAGTTGGAGGCCGAACCGGGCGAAATGGTGGCGTTTGTGGGCCCTTCCGGCTCGGGCAAGACGACACTGGTTCACCTGCTCCCTCGTTTTTACGATGCACAGGAAGGCACGATTACCATAGACGGGCACGACATCCGCGGGGTCACGGTCGAAAGTTTGCGGGATGCCATCGGCATTGCCATGCAGACGGTTTTTCTCTTCGACGTCTCGATTGGCGAAAACATCGCCTACGGCAATCCGCATGCGCGTCAGGAGGAGATCGAGTGGGCGGCCCGTACGGTGCAGATGCATGACTTTATCACTGCGCTTCCGCTGGGCTACGGTACGCCGGTGGGGGAACGGGGCGTGCGGCTTTCCGGAGGACAGAAGCAGCGCATCGCTCTGGCCCGGGTGCTTCTGAGGAACCCGCATATTTTGATTTTCGACGAGCCGACCTCGAGCGTGGATGCGGATACGGAACGCCGTATGCAGCAGGCGTTGCAGGAAGTACGCGCGCATCGCACCACCTTTGTCATCGCGCATCGGCTGTGGACGGTCCAACAAGCCGATCAAATTTTAGTGTTGCGCGAAGGCCGCATCGTGGAACGGGCGCAAGGAACCCCAAGACGGTCCGCACACGAAGCGTTGCTTGCGAAGAAGGGTTTCTACCGCGAGCTCTACGAAAACCAGTTTCGGGGAGAGACGTTGGCCGCGAAGAAAGGGGGCGCGTGATGGCCATTCGGGGAGGATTTATGGGGCGGCTTCAAGGCCGGGAGGAGCATTTTAATCTCCGGGACCTGGACCGCCAGGCCATTCGGATGCTCGGTAAATACTTACGGCCGTACAAAGGGCGGCTCCTCTTGGCCGCACTGGCGATGCTCGCGGTGACGGCTGCTTCGTTGGGGATGCCCTATCTGAGCAAGGTGGCCATTGACCGGTACATCGCCCAGGGCGATATGAGGGGCCTCGCCTTGATTTCATTGCTCTACCTGGGCTTAAACGGCATATACTGGCTGGGGGCTTATTGGCAGGGATATCTGTCAGGATGGGTGGGACAACACGTAGTATATGCCATGCGGCGGGACCTTTTTCAACACGTCCTCCGGCAATCAAAGCGGTTTCACGAAGGGGAGCCTGTGGGGCAGATCGTCTCCCGCCTGACCCATGATGTCAATACCCTTTCCGAAGCCGTATCCGGCGGCATCCTCAACCTGGTCAATGATCTGCTGACCCTGACCGGGATCGTCGTCGTTATGCTCATGTTTCACGTGCGTCTGACCCTTGTGACCATGACGGCGGTGCCTGTGGTGCTGTTGAGCATGGGATACCTGGGCAAAAAAATGCGGCTTGCCTATCGCCAGGTGCAGCAGGAATTCGCGGCGGTGAATGCCGGGGTGGAGCAGAGCGTCTCCGGGATGCGCGTGGTGCAGTCCCTTTCGAAAGAGTCCTTCACCGTGGAGCAGTTTGAGAGTTTGAGTCTGCGCAATGTCAAAGCGAACCTGCGAGTCAGCCTGCTTTTTGCGGCGGTATTTCCGACGATGACGATCACCAATATGCTGGGCACGGCTTTGGTCTTAGGGTATGGCGGCACCCTGGTCGCCCATAACATCATCACTCTCGGCGTCTTGTTAGCGTTTCTCCGCTACGTCGATCGTTTTTTCGGGCCACTTCGCGAGTTGAGTCTGGTGTATAATACTTTCCAGGCGGCCGCGGCCTCCCTGGATCGGATCGCGGATTATATGAATCGCCGTCCTGAAGTGACCGAATCCGCGCACCCGGAGCGTCCCCCAAAGGGGTTTGAGGGCGAGGTTGCATTCGAGGGAGTGACGTTTGGCTATGGAGAAGGCGCTGTGCTCCATGATCTGAATGTGCACCTTCGTGCGGGGAAAACAGTGGCCTTAGTGGGACCCACGGGGGCGGGAAAAAGTACCTTCGCTGGCTTGTTGGCCCGGCTGTACGATGTGCAGGAAGGGAAGATCACCCTGGACGGCGTGGATCTGCGCCGCATCTCCTTCCCGAATCTGCGCCAAACGGTTATGATGGTGCCGCAAGACGTGTTTCTTTTTTCGCAGAGCATTCGGGAGAATATCCGCTACGGCCGTCCCCAGGCCACTGATACCGAGGTAGAGCAGGCGGCAAAGCAGGCGCAGGCCCACGCCTTCATCGAAAAGCTGCCCGAGGGATACGACAGTCCGGTGGGCGAGGGAGGTGCGCTGCTGTCGGGGGGGCAGAAGCAACTGATCGCATTTGCGCGCGCCTTACTAACAAACCCCAAGATCCTGATCCTGGACGAAGCTACGGCCAACATAGATGCTTATACGGAGGCCCTGATTCAGCAGGCGATGGACGAAATACGCCGGAACCGCACCACCTTGATTATCGCCCATCGCTTTTCCACGCTGCGCAAGGCAGATCAGATTATCGTCCTCGAGGACGGTCGGATCGTGGGGCAGGGGCTGCACGAGGACCTCGTAGAGCACAATCGTACGTATCAACGGCTTTACCGGCGTTGATAGCAAACCATCATTTCACCATGGAGACACGGGTTTCGGCACCTCGAGTTTTCAGGTTTGGTGCGGGTTTATGGCGTTGGAAGGGGGAGAAAAACTTGCCAAAGCACGAAAAAAGCCGCATCTCCTCAAGTTGACAGAAGCCATTGAATCGTTTGGAAAGGACGAGGTGGTTCAGTGGAAGTGCCGCAATTGCGGGTGCGTGCACCAAGGGACCGAAGCCCCCAAGAAGTATCCCGCCTGCACCTATCCCCTGAGTTACTATGAGGTAATGGAGAAGAACTACTGAGTTCCCGATCCGGTTCGTAGTGCGGGCTTCAGCCCGTTTATCTGAAATGCGTTGAAACGCCCGCTACGAGCATTTTTGATCTTGGGATAAGAAGGGACAGAGGAGATAGAAGAAACAGAGAGGACAGAAGGAAAGCGTTTTTGTCCTCTTTGTTCTTGTCTATTCCTCTGTCCCCTTTTTTTGGTGCGCCGGAACGGAAAATTGTTTTGACAAACGTCCGCAAATAGAATATATTTACCCCGGTTTTTTGACACGGAGGAGGATTTATGACCCCACAACTCAGCATGCGGAGGGAAAACTTAGAAGGACTCTGGGAGCAATCTCTCCCGGAAGGCTATGTGCTTCGTTCCTATCGGAAGGGGGACGCGGAGGCGTGGTGCGTCATTATGAATGAGAGTATCGGAGAGGGATGGACGTGTGAGCGATTTGGGGAGAAGATGCTCGATCCGCCGCAGTTCGATCCGGAGGGCCTGTTTTTTGTTACGTGGGAGGATAAACCCATCGCCACGGCGTGCGCATGGCGGGATTCGCTTGAAGAACGGGAGGTCGGGCAGGTGCACATGGTAGGCGTGCTGAAGGCCCATCGGGGCAAGAAGCTGGGACGGATCTTGACGCTCAGGGTGTTGCATTATCTCAAAGAGCACGGATTCCGGAGCGCGAAACTGTCCACGGATGATTTTCGTCTGCCGGCCATCCGGATCTATCTGGACTGCGGGTTCGAACCTGAGTTTATCCACGAAAGCCATCGGGCGCGATGGGCCGAGGTGGTTGCCGAATTGGGGATTCCGGCGATCCCTGAGGGCTTTCGAAATGGTTTATAAAAAGGGGAAAATAGTGGAACCGGTCGAGGTTTTTGAAAATGGCGTCGTCGTCTATCAGGCGACGGATGAAGAAGCGGATAAGTCCAATATCTACTGCGAATTTCCCTGGTGCCCTCCGGATTCGCATTGTTTTGTCTATGTGCGCTATGCACCCGAACATGCGCCGAACATCTATGAGTTCGTTGCCTGCGACTTCGGAACCTGGGAGAAGTGCCTGATCGGTCGCGGTCACGGTGGGGAGACCATGGCCAATGGCGGAAAGTTCTACTACAAGCGCTTGGGCGACAAAGGCGCTCAGGAGTTCGTTCGATGCGATCTCGAGGCGGATACGTCGGTGGTGATGGAGTTGCCCGAGTGCGTTCCGGAATCGGCTTCTCTTGCCGTCTCCAAAGGCGAGCGGTATCTCGCCTACAGAAAAGACCCGTCGTATGATCCGCAACTCTTCGGCGTGGGCATCGCGGACCTTCAAACGGGAACCTGCGAGATTATCCACGAAGATCCCTGGCTTTGCAATCAACACCTCCTGTTCGAGCCTTCCGAGGGCAAACAGCTCCTGGTGCAACACAACCGCGGGTGCGTGTTCGCGCCCGACGGAACGATGGAGCGGCTCGTGGGCGAGGAGGGATGTACGCTGTTCCTGCTCAGTGTGCCGGATGGGGAGGTCACCCGTCTTTCGGTGGGGCCGCCCTATACCGCGAGTTTGTCCGGCCACGAAACGTGGCTTGGAGATAGCGGTGAGATCATCACCACGCTGAACTACGTGGAAGATTACGATTACGGCAAGGGGCGCATCGTTGGCATCCGGGCGGGCGGGGATCACCGGGAGATCTGCGCTCCCTGGGAGCTGAATCACATCGGGATCGAACCATCCGGACGGATTTTTTGCGGGGACGCGTACCGGCCGGATGAGATTGTGATCGGATCGCCCCGGACGGACAAGGCGGTCGTGGTGTGTCCGTCACGGGCGACCTACAACCGCGCCCGAAGGCGGACCGGCGGGCGGGACCCGGCCTTCGACTCCCATCCCCACGCCTATATTTCGCCGGACAGGAAGTGGGTGGTGTTCAATTCCGACCGCACGGGGATTCAACAGATCTATGCCGCCGCCATTCCTCCGGAGATGATCGCCGGATTGGAAGAAGAGGGATAACTCTGTCGTAGCGGAATTCAGGAGTCAGAATCCAGAATTCAGGAATCAGAATAGCTGCTTTCGACTTCTGGCTCCTGACTCCTGAATCCTGATTTTCAATCAACCCCAATCGTTTGGAGGTAAGCTATGGCATTTCGAATAGGCATTATCGGAACGGGCATCATGGGCAAAGCGGGCGGCAGGATTTTTCAGTTGATCGAGGACGTGGAAGTCACGGCCCTCGCGGACCTTTCGGAGAAAAATTTGACGGAAGCCGCCGCCGAACTGCAGGTATCCGCGACGTACTCCAGCTATCAGGATATGCTGGAGAAGGAGCAACTCGATGCGGTCTATGTGGCCACGCCCGACATGTATCACAGAGCCCCGGTGATTGATTCCCTCGAAGCCGGCTGCCACGTGATCGTGGAAAAGCCCATGACCACTAGACAGGAGGACGCGGAGGAGATCTACCGGCTGGTTGCGCAAAC
>MVCQ01000039.1 GCA_002059205.1 Candidatus Latescibacteria bacterium 4484_107 | reverse complement strand
ATTGCGAGACATCCCAAATTTCCGTCTCAATGCGTTTTTATCGCGGTGTATAACGAACAAACAGAGGAATCCTCTATTCCGAGAGGCGAGCGCGTGATCCGGGAAGGCGATGAGGTCTTCCTGATTTCCACTGCTGAAGATATCAAGATGGCCGCGGATTTCCTGACCACGGGATAGAACATGGGTGCGGACGAGGAGTCGGACGGGACCGTCACTTAGGGATCGCTCCGAAACCACTATGTTGAAATGGAACAATGCCCTTCAGTGCGATACGAAGCGCCTTCGCTGGTTCGTGGGGCTACAATCCGGCCAGCACGGTCGGTTGGTGGAATTTGCCGATTCCCCGATGGATCGCGCTTGACAGAGGGCACTTTTTTCTTGACTTTCGGCGGGCTACCGCGTACTTTTGCGCCAACGTTTTTTCGTCAAAGGAAGTGCGTTCGTTATTGAATTTATTCGGGAAAAGGTTTTTGCTCACCAAATTTTAGAAGGAGAAAGGAGAACCGTTCGATGACTCCGAGAGAACGCTTTCGAGCAGCGCTGTTGTTCGGAACGCCCGATAAGGTGCCTTTCAGTCCCGGAGGGCCGAGAGAATCCACGCTCGCTATGTGGCGCCAACAGGGCCTTCCGGAGGGAGTGGATTACTACGACACGTTGCTCGACATTTTAGGCATAGAGCGCGAAGATTCGGGGCCTCAGATACGTTTAGGGGTGTCCTTTCAGATGATCCCGAAGTTTGAGGAGAAGGTGCTCGAGCATAAGGATGGCCATTACATTGTGCGGGACTGGATGGGTGCGATCACGGAGATCTCTGATGAGTATGATTATACGTACATCCGCCAGGCTAAGGATTTCGTGACCCGGAAGTGGCACAAGTTTCCGGTGGAAAACCGGGAAGATTGGGAGGAGATGAAAACGCGCTTCGATCCGAACGCGTCCGGTCGCTTCCCGGAGGATTTCGACTCGCGATGCAAGGCGCTTCGGGATCGGGATTACGTGGTTGAGTTCAGTTTCAGTGGCCCTTTCTGGCAGTTGAGGGAATGGCTGGGGTTTGAAAATTTATGTATGATGATGATCGAGGATCCGGAGTTTGTCCGGGAGATGATTGATTTCTGGCAGGAGTTCGTGTCGCAAACGATGGCGCCGATCCTGAAAAATGTCGAAGTAGATTGCGTCCGGTTTTCGGAGGATATGGCGTATAAGGAGCACAGTATGATTTCTCCGGGAATGGTCCGGCAGTTCTTGTTCCCGTCTTACCAGCGCTGGGCCTCAGAGATCATCGAGAGCGGTTGCCCGATGTTTGATATGGATTCGGACGGATACATCGGCGAGTTGATTCCGATCTGGATCGAGGCGGGCATCCACTGCTGCGATCCCATCGAGGTCGCGGCCGGCAATGATATTGTGGAATTTCGGAGGCTTTTCGGAAAGGAGATGGCTTACCGGGGCGGGATTGACAAACGGGCGATTGCCAAAGGGGGAAAAGTGATGGAGGAGGAGGTGTTGCGTGTGGTCCCGCCGCTGTTGGAGGAGGGAGGCTTTATTCCCGGATGCGATCACGGGGTCCCGCCCGACATTTCGTGGCCCGATTTCATCGAATACGCGCGTCTGCTGGCGAAGCTGACGGGCTGGCTGTAAAATTCCTGGGGGCGGAGGTCGGAAAGCGGATGCCTTCGGGAGAGAATTTTCCCGAATGGAGAAAAAGGGCTTGACAATAGCGTGGCAAAACGTTATTTTTTGGCTTCAGATTGATCTTGTCCTGATCGTGTTTTCGTGGGGCAGTGGCTCAGCTGGGAGAGCGCCTCCCTCGCACGGAGGAGGTCGGCGGTTCGAGTCCGCTCTGCTCCACCAATCCTTAGGTCATCTTTGTAGTTCGGTGGCTTAGATAGCGTTGCTTTTGGTCGGAAAAGATTTGACGTTTTACTTGGGGCAGTGGCTCAGCTGGGAGAGCGCCTCCCTCGCACGGAGGAGGTCGGCGGTTCAAATCCGCTCTGCTCCACCAGGAAATGAATCTGGTCTCGGAGTTTTAAGCCAATTCGCTTTGTTTGCATACCGTCCGGATGGAATCTGAGCGTTTTAAGAGCGACTGATTCAGAAGAGTCTGCTTCACAGGATCTCAGTTTTCAGAAATCTTGGCGAACACTTTCAGTTTTATTTGGTGTTGCATCTAAGGCCGTGCTAGACGGGGAGGTAGCGGTGCCCTGTAGCCCGCAATCCGCTATAGCGGGGTTGAATTCCCCACCTTAGGCTTTCGCATTTCAGGCTATATCGAAGGAAAGTGGTGTTGAAGACCAGGTCCTGCGCAACGGAACGTCGCCTAACCCCGTCAGGACCGGAAGGTAGCAGCGGTAAGTGATTTCTTCGTGTGCCGCGGGAGCGCCTGGTTGGAGCTAACTGCCTTCGTGATGCCTGGGATGAGGAGTCGAAGGGGGGTGCACGGCCTCTTTTTAATGAGCAATGAGTAATGAATAATGAGCAATACCCCGCCCCACCACCCCACTGCGGGAAGGGAGGAAGGGTATTGCTCATTCTTCATTACTCATTATTCATTGCAGTTCCTTGAGGGAAATATGGCGTACGTTGTCATGGCACGGAAGTGGCGTCCCTTGAATTTTGAGGACGTGGTGGGTCAGGATCACGTAAAGGTGACGCTCAAAAACGCCATCCGTTCGGGGCGCATCGCCCATGCCTATCTGTTCGCCGGGCCGAGAGGAGTGGGCAAGACTACGGTGGCGCGCATTCTCGCCAAAGCCCTCAATTGTGAGCAGGGGCCAACGTCGAAGCCGTGTAATGCCTGCTCGTTATGTGAAGCCATCACCCACGGCAGCAGTCTGGACGTTTTGGAGATCGACGGGGCTTCCAATAATGGCGTGGATGAGGTGCGGGATCTCAGGGCAAAGATAAATTATGCGCCGGTGGAAGGACGCTATAAGATCTACATTATTGACGAAGTACACATGTTGACCACACAGGCTTTCAACGCGCTTCTAAAAACATTGGAAGAACCTCCGGAGCATGTAATCTTCATTTTTGCGACCACCGAACCTCAGAAAATCCCACTGACGATTCTTTCGAGGTGCCAGCGGTTTGACTTCAAGCGTATTCCGGTGCATCAGATCGTAGAGCGTCTGTCGTTGATGGCCCGGAAAGAGGGCATTGACATCCGCGATGAGGCGCTTTTTTTGATTGCGCGGAAGGCCGACGGGGCCATGCGGGATGGCCAGAGTTTATTGGATCAGGTCGTGTCCTTCAGCGAGGGAACGGTATCTTCGGAGATGGTGCGGGATGTTTTGGGGATGGTGGCGGAGGACGTGCTTTTCTCCCTGACGGAAGCGATTACGGCGACTGATGTGCAAAGCGGCCTTCGGATTATTCAGGAGCTTATGGAGGAAGGGGCCGATCCGGGGGGATTCGCGGAGCACCTCACCGAACATTTGCGCAATCTTTTAGTGACGAAAGTCCAGGGAAACGCCGGAGGACTTGAGGTCTCCGAGCCGGACAGAGCGCGATACGAGGAGCAGGCGGCGCGTTTCTCTGAGGAGGATTTGCTCCGGATGATCTCTGTATCCTCCGATCTGGAGTTCTCGCTAAGCCGCTCTCCGCAACCGAGATTGCGTCTCGAGGTGGCCGTGGTCAAGCTGATTAAGATGGAACCGGCGGTGCGGCTTTCCGATTTGCTGGAGCAGCTTTCCGCGTTCGAAGCACGACTGAGCGCATCCGGTGGAAATTCCAAAATAGATAACCCCGGAAAGGTCGAGGAGCCCAAAGGGGAAGCCAGGACGACAGCTTCCTATACCCCACCGAAAAAGGCAGAGATAAAGGAGGAAAAGCACGCCGAGGCAGCAAGCGTTTCTTCTCCCTCTCCTGTGGAAGTTCAGCGCGTTGGTGAGATCGCGTCTTTAGAAGCAATTACAACACGCTGGCCCGAGATTGTGGATGAGACGAAACGAAAAAAAATCACGTTGGGATCCTTTCTGGCGGATGGAAGGCCGATCCGCGTGGCCAATGGCGTGCTTCAGTTGGGATTTGGTTCGGGGGACGTTTTTCACATGGATGTGATAGGAGGCAAAAATCTTCTTGATCGCTTGTACGAAAAAGAACCTATCGTTCGGGATATTGTGGAAACATTCAACGGCGAACTCGTGGGAGGATAGCAGCATGGCAAAGGGCATGACCGGGATTATGAAACAGGCTCAGAAGTTGCAGGAGAAGCTGGCGAAGGTGCAGGACGAGTTGCTGGACAAAAAGGTGGAGGGCAGTTCCGGGGGCGGGATGGTTACAGTGGTGGCCAATGGCCGGCAGGATGTGCTCGAAGTCAAGATCGATCCGGAGGTGGTGGATCCGGAGGACGTGGAGATGCTGGAGGATCTCATCGTAGCCGCCATCAAACAGGCGCGGGAGCGGGCGCAGGAATTGGCCGAAGAGGAGATGAGCAAGGCCACCAATACTATGATGCCTCAACTGGGGGGGATGATGAAGCTGTCGGGGATGCCCGGCTAAAAACGTGCACTTCGCATCTGTGTGACCAAAGTAGGAGACATCGCTGTGCAACACGCAAAGGGGTTCGGTTCGAGTTCGGTGGAGCGTCTCGTGACGGAGTTCGGGAAGCTGCCTGGTATCGGGCGCAAGACGGCTCAGCGTCTGACGTTTTATCTGATGAAGATGGAGCAGGATCGAGCCAAAGACTTGGCCGATGCGATTGTGGCGATGAAGGAGCATGTGCGGTATTGTTCCGTTTGCTTCAATATGACCGATCAGGACCCATGTCCGATCTGCTCCGATCCCAAGCGGGAGCGCGCGGTGATCTGTGTGGTCGAGGAACCCAGCGATGTGCTGGCTTTGGAGCGAACCGGGGCCTTTTCGGGCTTGTATCACGTGCTTGGAGGGGTGCTCTCTCCGCTGGACGGTATCGGGCCGGAGGATTTGAGGATCAAGGAGTTGCTGCATCGGATTCGGAACGGGGTTCAGGAGGTGATCCTGGCCAACAATCCGAGTGTGGAGGGAGAGGCTACCGCGCTGTATCTGGTGAAGCTGATCAAGCCGCTGGGCATTAAGGTCTCCCAGATGGCCCGGGGGCTTCCGATGGGCGGCGATCTGGAGTGGGCCGATGCGTTGACGCTGACGCGGGCGTTGGAGGGGCGGAGGGAGTTGGAGTAGCACCTGTTGTTTTCCGTTTAGTCTTCAGCGATCTTTCTTTCCAGGATAGGGATACGAAGGCTGCCATGACGTTCAAAGTTCTTGCCCACAGAGCCGAAGAAGGAGGCTACTGGGCAGAAGTGCCCGCGATTAAGGGATGTTTCTCCCTGGACGAAACGATTGATGAGCTTTTGGAAAATATTAGAGAAGCTCTTCAGGGATGTTTGATCGTCCTGAATGAGCGGCAAATAAGATTGGAGAAAGACGCCGAACTTTATGAGGTGGCGGTGTGAAGGCTTTGACTGGCAACGAGATGTTGAAGCTTCTCAGGAAATACGGCTGGGTTGTGGAACGGTTCCATGGGAGTCACTATGATATTCATACAAAACTTGGCAGGTAGGAGGTTGTCTCTGTACCTGTTCACGGGAACAAAACCCTAAAAACAGGGATGCAAAGAGAAATTTTGGAAGTGGCCGGAATAGACGTAAGAAAGTAGTACAATACATAGAGCAGAGCGTCAAACATCAATTAAACTTCAGTTGCGGCGAAGATTCCCAATGATATTGGATACCCAGCAATTCTCAGCACCACGTAAAAAGAAGGAAAAAAATGCTCAGAGGGAAAGCCGTATTCGCCGTATTCGTGCTTGCTCTGATGGGGTTGAGCCAGTTGGGGGGCTGCGGAAGGGACAAAGACATCTCGGAGGGAAAGCGGGCCTTGAGATGGAGGAAGTACGACGAGGCGCTGGCCGCATTTACAAATGCAGTGCAAAGAAAACCGGACTTGGTAGTCTGGATTTACGGGTTGCTTGGGCTGGATCGCTATAAGACCAGGCGTCTGACGATCAACGAGGCGGGGGATTACGATCCTTTGTTTTCCCCGGACGGCGAACAGATTGTGTTCCGGTCCAGACGGGATGGAAATTCCGAAATTTACGTGATGGCGTCGGACGGCTCTCAGCCGCGGCGTCTGACATTTAACGAGGCGGCGGACGTAGATGCTTCCTTTTCTCCGGACGGCAGACAGATTGCGTTTGTCTCCAAGCGGGACGGGAATCGGGAGATTTACGTGATGAAATTGGACGGCTCTCAGCCGCGACGTCTGACGAATAACGAGACGGACGATGCGTCTCCCTGCTTTTCCCCGGACGGAAAAGAAATTGTGTTTGTATCCGGGCGGGACGGGAATGAGGAGATTTATGTAATGAAATCAGACGGCTCCGATCAGCGGCGCCTGACGGACAATAGGGTGGAGGATTGTGATCCTTTGTTTTCCCCGGACGGCGAAGAGATACTGTTTGCGTCCAAGCCGGATGGGAATTGGGAGATTTACGTGATGAAGTCGGACGGCTCGGAGCCGCGGCGTCTTACGGACAACAGGGCAGACGATCTTTTTCCCTTTTTTTCGCCGGACGGTGAACAGATTGTATTTCTGTCCGCACGGGATATGGATGTCGAGATTTACGTGATGACGTCGCACGGTTCCAAGCAGCAGCGCCTGACGGCCAATAAGGCGGGGGATTATGAACCCTCTTTTTCCCCGGACGGCAAAAGCATTGTGTTTGTGTCCTGGCGGGACGTGAGAGCCGAAATTTACAGGATGGCGTCTGACGGCTCGGAGCCGCGGCCTCTGACGATCAACGAGGTGGACGATGATACGCCCTCCTTTTCCCCGGATGGAAAAAAAATGGTGTTTGTGTCCAAGCGGGATGGGAATCGGGAGATTTACGTGATGGACATGACCCGGCCCGTCGAAAGAGGGCAGATCGCGGGGGCTTTAGGGGTGACACTGGGAAAGTAGAGAGGCAAGATCGAAGTGCGAAGTGCGAGAATCTACCAATCGAATGGGTAAGGAAATTTCTATGCGAAAGAGCATAAACATTCCCAATGCGTTGACGGCGTCCCGCATTCTGCTGACGCCGGTTTTCTTAGCGTGCCTCTTCGCAAATGGCTGGGGATGGAAGTGGATGGCTCTGTTGGTTTTTACCATCGCTTCCCTTACCGATCTGTACGACGGGTACTTAGCGCGGAGAGGGAATTCCGTGACAACCTTGGGGCGTTTTTTGGATCCCCTCGCGGATAAAATTCTGGCGTCGGCGGCATTGATCGCCTTTGTCGTGGTTGGGCTGGTGGAGATGTGGTTGGTCGTCGTCATTGTAGGCCGCGATGTGCTTGTCACCGGGTTTCGGATGGTTGCCCTGTACAATGGACACCAGGTAGTGACTTCCAAGCTGGCTAAATGGAAGACCACTGCTCAATTGACGGTGATCTTCCTCATCCTGGCATACATCAGTATAGAGAGCACCCTGCGCCGGTTCGCTTATGGTGGGTTGGATGAATCGTGGTGCTTCGGTGTCTTGAATGGGCTGGTAGGCATTGTCGCGCTTTTGACGGTGATTTCCGCGGTTCGTTATTTTGGGGATCATCGGGGAACGGCGCCAAAAAAGCAGATTGAAATTCCAGGGTTTTCGGAGGTGCGTAGCGGTTGAGTCATTTAAATAAAGGAGAGAAAAGCGCTCGGTTGTTTTTCTGGATCGCTTCCGGAGGAGGCGTCGGAGTTGCTCCGGTCGCGCCGGGGACGGCAGGAAGCCTGCTCGGACTTTTGGTATATGTGTTGCTGCCCGAATGGCCCCCGATGGTGTGGGTCGGCATCACATTGATCTTATTTTTAATCGGCGTACGGGCCGCCACCTCAGCCGAGTTTCTGTGGGGTCACGATGCCGGCCGGATTGTGATTGACGAGATCGTGGGAATGTGGGTGGCGCTTCTTTTTTTGCCGAGGACGGTGCGGATCGCTCTCCTCGGTTTTTTTATTTTTCGTCTTTTTGACATTGTCAAACCCTTTCCAGCCGATCGCTCTCAGCGTCTTAAAGCCGGATGGGGCGTGATGGTGGACGATCTGATTGCGGGGATCTATACCAACTTCACTCTGCAGCTTCTTGAGAAGTTTGTGTTTTAGCTCGACTTGTTTCACTTAAGAGGAGCTTTTCCCGCGTAACGTAAAATGTGAAATAGAGGACGATTCCGCTTCACGTTTTACGTTTCACTCAGGAGACATCCCTTGAATGCAGAAGTCATCACCATAGGAAATGAGATTCTTTCGGGCCGTATTGTAGATAGCAATTCGGCGTTTATCGGGGCGCGACTGTCCGGGATCGGGATTCCGCTGGCGTGGATTACGTCGGTGGGGGACGACCGGGATCGGATCGCGCAGGCTTTCGAGCAGGCCATGGCGCGGGCCGACGTCGTCCTTGTCACCGGGGGATTAGGGCCTACGCACGACGATATGACCAAACACGTGTTTGCGGAACTGTTCGGTCGGAAGTTGGTGCTGAACGAAGAGGTGCTTGAAAGGGTGCGGGAGCGGTTTGCGCATCGGGGGATCGAGATGCCCTCGTCCAACGTGGATCAGGCGATGGTCCCGGAGGGGGTGGAGGCGCTTGAAAATCAGTGGGGCACCGCTCCCGGTCTGCATTTGGAGGAAGCGGGCAAGCACGTGTTTTTGTTGCCCGGCGTGCCTCGTGAGATGAAGGGACTTTTGGAGCAGTGTGTACTTCCTATCCTGGAACGTGCGGGATTCGGACGCCCCATCCTTCAACACACACTGAGGACGACCGGGATCAGTGAGTCCGCGCTGTATGAGCGGTTGAGGAATTTGCCGGATATGGCGTGCCTCGCTTTTCTGCCCGGACTGACGGGCGTGGATCTCCACATCACGGTGCAGGGCGATGAGGAGACCGCCGTGAGGGGGCAGATCGAGACCATGGCGGCTGAGATTCGGGAACGAGTCGGGGAATTTCTTTACGGCGAAGGGGATCAGACCATCGAAGCGGTTGTCGGCGAGATGCTGATGGCGAAGAGCTGGCGGATGGCTGTGGCGGAGTCCTGTACCGGCGGGCTGATTGCCAGTCGGATCACCGACGTGCCCGGAAGCTCGAATTATTTCGAGCGGGGGATCGTGGCGTACAGCAATCGGGCGAAGGTGGCGTTGTTGGGCGTGCCGGAAGATCTGATCGCGGCGCAGGGCGCGGTCAGTGCCCCGGTGGCCGAGGCGATGGCAGAAGGAGTACGCGTGCGCTCGAACGTGGACATCTCTTTGTCCGTCACCGGAATCGCCGGACCTGCTGGCGGGACCGAGGAGAAGCCGGTTGGGCTTGTTTTTATGGGAGTCTCCACGGCTGAGAAAACGTTCTCCAAAAAATTTCAATTCGGAAACGAGCGATGGGTCAATAAGCAGCGGACCGCTCAGGCAGGATTGGATCTGGTGAGGCGGGCGTTGGTTGAGCCTGCTGCGCAAGGTGGGGGAATCTGATTCGATGAAACCCGTGCTGCTGAGAACGTTCATTGCCATCCCACTGCCGGAGGCGGTTCAGGATAAGGTGGATGCGCTTCTCTCCGATCTCCGGAAGGCGGACGCGGCGGTTCGGTGGGTGCCTGCTCGTAATCTCCATCTGACGCTGAAATTCCTGGGCGATGTGGCGGAGGCGCGTTTGGAGGAACTCTACGTTGGCATCCGGATGGCAACGGAGGGCATCGAGCCGTTTCGGATCACGCTGACGGGACTTGGAGCCTTTCCGAACGCTCGAAGGCCCCGGGTGCTCTGGATCGGGATGGACGTTCCGGAGGCGATGCAGAGGCTGTACGAAAACATCGAGAAGGACTTGTCCCGCTTGCATTTTCCGAAAGAGAAGCGGAGGTTTTCACCTCATCTGACCATTGGGCGTGTGAAGGGACTACGGGGGATGGAGCGTTTGATGTCCGTGGTCGAGCGGACGGAGTTCGGGCCGGAGACGGTTTCGGTAGAGCGCATCGTGGCGATGAAGAGCGATTTGAGACCCACCGGAGCCGTGTATGCGCCCCTGAAGAAATTTGCTCTTGGTGTTTTGTAAGATTGAGGGGCGGGATACGCCCCCCTTTTTTTACTTTATCCGAGGACAGCAGGCCTATTTTCTTGACTTTTTTCTCGAATTTCCTTATCTTTGTAGAAATAGCCTCCCTTCTGCACGGATTCGCCGGAGGCTGTTTTTGCATAGTTCGCTACGTTTCCATAGCGTTATGGAGTGTCTGCCCGATTGAATGGCAGTATTTTTTTCTCCCTGCTTGTGACATCTGTCACGATAAGGTTTTCCCATGAGCCGAAAAATTTCCTCTACAGGCATAGAGCGCCTGGCCTTGTATTATCGCTACCTGACCTCTGTGAACGGATCCGAAGAAGCGTTTATCTCCTCGGAAAAGTTGGCGAAGGCGGTGGAGCACACGGCCGCGCAGGTGCGCAGAGATCTCAGTTGTTTCGGGACTTTTGGAACTCCCGGAAGGGGATATAACCGAGCGGCTTTGGAAGCGAAGTTGTCCGGAATTCTTGGGAAAGAGAAGTGCCGGAATGTGGTCCTGGTAGGCGTGGGAAACTTAGGGTCCGCGCTCCTGGCATATAAAGGCTTTCAATCTCAGTGTTATACTATTGTGGCCGCGTTTGATAACGATACGCGGAAAATCGGGAAGCATCTAAAAGGTTTGGAGATTCAGGATATTAGGAAACTGAGCGCCGTGGTTTCCCAAACCCGAGCTAAGATGGCTATTATCTCGGTTCCGGCCGATGCGGCCCAAGGGGTTGTGGATGCGCTTATTTTGGCGGGCATTCAGGGCATTTTGAATTTTGCGCCTACGAGGGTCGTGGTTCCGGAAGACATCATGTTGCAGCACGTGGATTTTTCGATCAAATTGGATCGGCTTTGCTATGAGCTGGAGCACGCATAAGCGAGATGAGACACATAGAGATCATAGTTGAAGGGATTGTGCAGGGGGTGGGGTTTCGCCCCTTCGTGTACGGGTTGGCCCGGCGGCATGCGCTTTCGGGGTTTGTGTTGAACGATGGAAGGGGCGTGCGGATCGAGGTGGAAGGGGAGAAGCCCGCGCTGAATGCCTTTGTGGAGGCGATCCGGGGGCAGGCGCCGCCTCTGTCCAGGATCGAGCGGATTCGGACTCAACGCCTTCCGAGTGTGGGATTTCAGGATTTCACGATTCGCCGGAGCACGGACGAGGGGAAAAGGAGAACGTGGATCTCCCCGGATACGTCGGTGTGTTCGGACTGTCTCCGGGAGTTGTTTGATCCGGATGATCGGCGGTATAAATATCCTTTCATCAATTGTACGCACTGCGGGCCGCGCTTTACCATCGTGGAGGGTGTGCCGTATGATCGGGATCGGACCACGATGCGGACGTTTGAGATGTGCCCCTCGTGCCGGCGGGAGTATGAAGACCCGGCGGATCGGCGGTTTCACGCGCAGCCGAATGCGTGTCCGGTCTGTGGCCCCCGGGTGTGGCTCGTGGATGGAGACGGGTGGAGCGATTTCGGATTGGGGATTTCGGATTTCGGATTGAAACCTCACCGCAAAGACGCAAAGAGCGCAGAGAACTTCAAAACTTTTTTTAGGGTTTTCTCTGCGAACTCTGCGACTCTGCGGTGCAAAAATCCACAATCCGCAATCCACAATCCGCAATGGGGTGGGGATACGGAGGGGGGGGCTGATGTATTCCGCCACGTTGGAGAAGTGTTGAAAGCGGGCGGGATCGTGGCCGTGAAAGGATTGGGCGGATTTCATCTGGCGTGCGATGCGCGGAATGAGGAGGCGGTGAGGGCGCTCAGAGGGCGAAAGGTGCGGGAGGATAAGCCGTTTGCGCTGATGGTGACAGATGAGGCGATGGCGCGGGAACTGTGCGGGGTATCTTCGGAGGAGACGGCGCTTCTAAAAAGTCAGCAGCGTCCCATTGTACTAATGAAAAAGCGCGCGGGATCGGGGATTGCCGAAGCGGTGGCGCCGGGATCTGGATGCTTCGGGGTGATGCTGCCCTATACGCCTTTGCATCATGTATTGCTCGGGGAGGTCAAGACGCCGCTGGTGATGACGAGCGGGAATGTGAGCGACGAGCCGATCTCCTACGAGAACGAGGAGGCGCTCTCCCGTCTGAGTGGGATTGCGGATGTTTTTCTGCTTCACGATCGTCCAATCCACATACGCTGCGACGATTCGGTGGTGCGCGTGTTTCGCGGGCGGGAGATGATCCTGCGCCGGTCACGCGGATATGTCCCGGGGCCGATCCCCCTCCCGTTTGCGGCGGATCGGCCGATCCTGGCGTGCGGTGCGGAGTTGAAGAATACGTTCTGTCTCGTGCGGGACGAATACGCCTTTGTGAGTCATCACATCGGGGATCTGGAAAATCTGGAGACCCTGCGATCGTTCGAGGAAGGCATCGAGCACTTTAAGCGACTCTTCGACATCGAGCCGGAAGTCATCGCGTACGATCTGCATCCGGACTATCTTTCCACGAAATATGCCCGGGTTTCGCCTTTCTCTGCGAACTCCGCGTCTCTGCGGTGCGAATTAAATTTCAATCCGAAATCTCCAATCCCCAATCCGCAATGGAATGGGACAGGGGCGGCGAGGCTCGTTGGGGTGCAGCATCATCACGCGCACATCGCGAGTTGTCTGGCGGATAACGGACTGGATCGCAGGGTGATCGGCGTGGCCTTCGATGGCACGGGATACGGGACGGACGGGACGATTTGGGGAGGCGAATTTCTCGTGGCCGATTTTTCGGACTTTGAGCGTGTGGCGCACCTGAAGCTCCAGGCGATGCCTGGCGGGACGATGGCGATCCGGGAGCCGTGGCGGATGGCGGTTTCCTATCTTTTCGGGATTACCGGAGAGGCGTTTGCAGATGTGGATGTGCCGTTCGTGCGCGGGTTGGATCGGCGTCGCTTGAATATGCTCATGATTGCGCTGGAGAAGGGAATTAACTGTCCGCTGACGTCGTCTATGGGGCGGTTGTTCGATGCGGTGTCGGCTTTGATCGGAGTGCGAAATCGCATTCATTACGAAGGACAGGCCGCAGTGGAGTTGGAGCAGGTTGCTTCAGGAGACTGTTCGGATTTGTATCACTTTGAAATCGAGGAAGGGATGCCTCTCCAGATCAGTTCGGCGGGCATATTTCGGGGCGTTATAGAGGACTTGCGGAACGGCGTATCCGTGGGACGGATTTCGGCGAAGTTCCACAATGCGGTAGCGGAGATGATCGCGGAGGTGTGCGGTCAGATTCGAGATCGGACCGGGCTTGAGGATGTGGCGTTAAGCGGCGGCGTGTTTCAGAATATGCTACTCTTGGAACAGGCCCTGCCGCTTCTGGAGGAGCAGGGCTTTTCAGTGTACACGCACCATCAGGTCCCGCCGAACGATGGAGGTATTTCGTTGGGGCAGGCTGTGGTGGCGATGCGAAGGAACAAAAATTTCAAAAATTGCCAAGATTTCAAAAATTTCAAAAATTGGGGTGCAGGCAATCCTGGCAATCTTTGAAATTTAGGCAATCGTAGGCAATGGGGAAGGGCAAGGAGGAGCGGACATGTGTCTCGCGGTTCCGATGCGATTGGTTCGGAGAGATGGAGATTTTGGTCTGGCGGAGGTGGGCGGCATAGAGCGGAAGATCGGGCTTCAGTTGGTGGATGAAGCGACTGTGGGAGATTTTGTGATCGTGCATGCGGGGTTTGCCATCCAGAAATTGGACGAGGAGGCTGCTCAGGAGTCCTTGGCGTTGTTTGAAGAGATGGCGCGTCTGGATGTGTAGCATACGAAAAACGGCGCACCGCAAAGCCGCAAAGAACGCAAAGACCCGCGTCACGTTTTACGCGTTTCGACTCCTCGAAGGAGTGAAATTTATTGAAATACATGGACGAATTCAGAGACCCCCGGGCGGCGCAACACCTCGCGGAAAGCATTCGCGCTCAGGCGAACGGACGTACGATGCGGCTCATGGAGGTGTGCGGAACGCATACGATGGCGGTGGCTCGCTATGGGTTAAAGGGGCTGCTTCCCCCGGAGGTGCGGTTGGTTTCGGGACCGGGTTGCCCGGTGTGTGTGACGCCGAACGGATATATTGATCACGCGGTCGCGCTCTGCCGGTTGGAGGGAGTGACGGTGGCCACGTTCGGGGATATGATGCGGGTGCCGGGGTCGCGTACGAGTCTGGAGCAGGAACGGGCTGAAGGTCGGGATGTTCGGGTGGTGTATTCGCCGCTGGACGGCCTGCGATTGGCATCGGAACATCCGGAGCGGAAGGTGGTGTTTCTGGGGATCGGGTTCGAGACCACGATACCGGGAGTGGCCGCTTCGATTCTCGAGGCGGATCGTTCGGGATTACCCAATTTTTTCGTGCTTTCGGCGCACAAGGTAATGCCTCCCGCGATGGGCGCTCTGGCGGGCGATCCGGAGATCGAGGTGGACGGATTCTTATGTCCGGGGCACGTGAGCGTGATCATCGGGGCGGAGGCGTATCGCTTTATTGCGGAGGATTACGGAATTCCTTGCGTGGTTGCGGGGTTCGAACCGTTGGATGTGCTGCGTGCGGTGGAACTGTTGGCGGCTCAGGTGGCCCAGGATCGGGCTGAGGTGGAGATTCAATATCGTCGGGCGGTCCGGCCGGAGGGCAATCGGAAGGCGCGGGCCTTGGTGGAGCAAGTGTTCGAGCCGTCGGATGCGAATTGGCGCGGGATAGGGATTATTGAGGGAAGCGGGCTGAAGATTCGGGAGCGATTCCGTCGGTTCGATGCGGCTGTGATGCTGGACGTGACGGTAGAGCCTGCGGTGGAGCCAAAAGGATGTATTTGCGGCGCGGTCTTGAAGGGGACGAGGACGCCGGGAGATTGCGGGTTGTTTGGGAAGCGGTGTACGCCGGAGCATCCGATCGGAGCGTGTATGGTGTCGTCCGAGGGGACTTGCGCGGCGTGGTTTCGGTATGGGGCGGATGGGGAGTGACTCGGGAGGCGAACGTTATGGCCGTGGCAGAGATAGAAAGTATGTTACCCTTTGTTCCCCGGTTTCTGGAGATGCCTCACAAGAGGATTTGGATGACCTACGATGAAGAGGCGGATGTACTCTACGTTAATTTTAAGAAACCGAGCCACGCGGATGATTCTGAACTCACGGATGATGACATCATCGTTCGATATGAGAGCGGACAAATGATAGGCATCACCATACTGAACGCAAGCAAAAGAGCGGAAGCGTGACGGGCACGGC
>MVCQ01000038.1 GCA_002059205.1 Candidatus Latescibacteria bacterium 4484_107 | reverse complement strand
ATTGAGGATCACCAACTCCCATTGCCCGGAATCTTCGATATCCACTTCGCCGAAATCGTGTTGAGAGGCTCCCAGCGCAATGTCCTGCACGGCTCCGATGCCGGATAACGCCACCCGCACCTCCGGCCGATCCGGATCGGTGCTCTGGATAATCACGGTTCCCTCCTGGAGGCCCGACGAACTCGGAGCGAAGAACAGGAACAGCTCCATCGTATCTCCCAACGCAATGGTCCACTTCGTGGGGAGCCGGGTATCGTCGAAGACGAATTCGGCTTCCTCCGGGGTAAGTCGGAGGGCTATGATAGAGAGATCCGCCTCTCCCTCGTTGGTTATGCGAAGCGTCCACTCCGCGGTTTGCCCCACCTCCACGTTCCCGAAATTGGCGTTTTCCTGTACGACAATCTGAGGTTGAGCAGGCGGTGGTGGCGGGGGAGGCGCGACCCCGGTTCCACGCAGGGGAAACTCCAGCTTGGGCGCGTCGGGATCGTTGGTCTTCAGGATCAAAGTTCCGGTTTGCAGCGTCGTGTCATTCGGAGCAAAGCCCACGATAAATTCCAACGTGTCTCCGGGGGACACCGTCGGCTCCGTGGGAGGCTGCCGCTGGGGATCCCAGCCATAACTGCCATACTCGGAGGTCAACACATACCCTAAAAAGAGATCGGCTGCCCCCCCGTTGAATATGCGAAGGGTCCAATACGCCGCCTGGCCGACCTCCACCTCTCCAAAATCGTGCTCCGTTTCCGAAATTCGGATATCGGGCCGGGGCACCTCCACGCCGGTGCCTGTCATATTCACCACGCGCTCCGGCTGATCCGGATCGTTGCTCTGGATGGTCACGGTTCCACTATGAGGTCCCAATGCAGTCGGGACGAAAAGGAGAAAAAATTCCAACGTGTCTCCTGGGGATACGGTTTGCTCCGTCGGGATTCGCTTGGGATCCCAACCAAAACTGCCGTCCCCGGAGGTCACGGAATACCCGATAGAAAGCACGCCTTCCCCTTCGTTACTCAGGCGAAGCGTCCAATAGGCCCCCTGCCCCATCTGCACGTCCCCGAAATCGTGTCCGGACTCCGAAAGCACCATCCGTGGCTGGCTGCCATATCCCTGCAAATTCACCTCCAGTTTCGGGTTGTTTGGATCGCTGCTTTCGATGACGAGCGTTCCCTCCTTTGGTCCGGACGACTTTGGAGCGAACATCAGGAACAGTTCCAATGGCTCTCCGGGAGATACCGTCTGCGAAGTGGGAGCCCGTTCGGGATCCCAACCGAAACTGCCGTCCTCCGAGGTGATGGTGTACCCAATCGAAAGATCGGCTTCCCCGGTGTTGTCTATCCGAAGCGTCCAATATTCGGCTTCCCCCAGCTCCACGTTCCCGAAATCGTGCCCGGACTCCGAAAGGACTATACCCGGAAGCACTCCACGTCCCTCCAAGATTACCTCCAACTCCGGAGCGTTCGGATCGTTGCTCGGAAGGATCACCACCCCCTCCTGATGCCCGGACGAAATCGGGGCGAACATCAAGAATAGTTCCAGCGTATCTCCGGGGGATACGACCGGATGCTCAGGAGGCACCCGTTCGGGGTCCCATCCGAAACTGCCGTCCCCGGAGGTCACGGAATACCCGATAGAGAGATCGGCGTTCCCCTCGTTGGTGATGCGAAGCGTCCAATAGGCGGCTTCACGCACCAGCACGTTCCCGAAATCGTGATGCGATTCCAGAATCCGGATCACGGGCCGGGGCACCTGCACGCACGTTCCCTTCATGGTCACCACGATCTCCGGAGCGTCCGGATCGTTGCTCTTGAGGGTCAACGTCGCGGTTTGAAACCCGATCAACGTGGTGTCGCCCGGCGCGAAACCCAGGACCAATTCCAGGGTCTTTCCGGGCGGCACGATCCGCCAATCCAGGGGAAGCTGCGTTTCGTCCCAACCGAAACCGGCAGTCAGAGGGGTCACAGAGGGATCCAGGTAGAGATCGCCATCCCCCGCGTTGGTGATGTGAAGGGTCCAGTATGCGACTTGCCCCACCAGCACGTTCCCGAAATCATGGGCGGATTCCGAAAGCGCAATCTGCGGCTCCACCCCGCGTCCCGTCAACTGGATCTCAGACTCCGGCGTGTCCGGATCGTTGCTCTGGATAATCAATGCCCCCTCATGGTCGCCCGAGGAAGCGGGGGCAAAGCGCAGGACCAATTCCAAAGTATCTCCGGGGGCCAGCGTCGGCTCTGTGGGAGGCATCCGGTCGGGATCGAAGCCGAAAGCCCCATTTTCGGAGGGAATGAAATACCCAAGAATGAGATCGCCGTCCCCTTCGTTGGTTACGCGAAGCGTCCTATCCACGTGTTGCCCCACCAGCACACTCCCGAAATTGTGGGCGGATTCCGAAAGCACCATCCGCGGCGCGATTCCGCGTCCCGCCAAGGGTATCTCCAACTCCGGGGTATTCGGATCATCGCTCTGGACGATCACCTTCCCCTCCCGGAGCCCGGACGAAGTCGGGGCAAAGAACAGGAAGAGATCCAGCGCGCCTCCCGGAACAATCGTACGCTCCTCCTCCGAGGGGAACCGATTCGCATCGAACTGAAATTCCTTCGGTACAACCTGAAGGTTCAGAATAAAGAGATCGCCTTCCCCCTCATTGGTTATGCGAAGCATCCAATAATCCGAGGCTTGCCCCACCAGCACATCCCCGAAATCGTGCGTGGCGTCCGAAAGCACGATCTTCGGCTCCACCCCGCGCCCGGTCAACGGCACCTCCAACTCCGGGGTATTCGGATCGTTGCTCTGGATGGTCAACATCCCGTCATGGGGGCCTGACGAGGTTGGTTTGAACAGAAGAAACAGTTCTAACGAATCTCCGGGGGACACCGTCGGACTCGTGGGAGGCATCTGTTCGGGATCGAAACCGAAACTGCCGTCTCCGGAGGTGATCGTGTACCCCAGCGAGAGATTGCTCGTCCCTTCGTTGCTTATGCGAAGCGTCCAATAGGCTCCCTGTCCCACCGACACATCCCCGAAATCGTGCTGAGATTCCGAAATCTCGATAGCAGGCTGCGGCTCCTGTGCGGCGGGCTTCAATACCCATCCATCGGCCCCGCAAAACAGCGCAACCATGCAGATCGTACACACCAAAATTCGTCTCGCATCCATCGTGACCTCCTTGTTCAGGGATCAGGGGTCAGGGATCAGGAGTGAGGAGAACGACCACCCCTGATTCTTGCTTCTTAAGGAAACTGCGGCGGCTCCGGAAGCAGTGGGCGGAGTAAGAAGTCCGCCTGGGTGACTTCGTTTCTCAGAACGGTTTTCTGCTCACTGACCGCATCCTGATACCCCTCTTTGTGGGTTTTTACAACGTATTCCCCCACTGGAACGCCCGAGAGGGTAAAGGCTCCCTGACTGTCCGTCTGGGCCGACGTCGTGACCGGATCGGTGGATACGGTCACACCGGATAGTTTTTCCCCGGTGATGCTGTCCGTCACCGTGCCCGTAATGTCGCCGATCTCCGGTTCCGAGGCTTTCTCGCCACATCCGAGTTGCATGATCATCAGAACCAGAACAACGATCCCACCCCGTTTCCATCGTTCCGTTCGCATGATATCCCCCCTTCGATTGCGGATTTCGGAAGAAACCCTCACCGCAAAGACGCAAAGTGCGCAAAGAATTTCGAGACCTGGGAGTGCTTTTTTTTGCGTTCTTTGCGGCTTTGCGGTGGAAGTATTCCGAAATTCGAAATCTAAAATCAAAACTCCGGTCCCAGCGAGAAATAATAGTATCGCGTCCTCAAAGGCCGCTCATGTATGGGCCACGCCATGTCGAAGCGCAGGATGGCAATTCCAAGATTGATCCGTGCTCCGAAGCCGTATCCTGCTTTCAGACTCACCAAGGAGGGCAGGCCGCTTTCATCGGCTCGAAAGGCCCGAAATTTTTCGTCTTCCGTCCACGCGCCCCCTACATCCGCAAACAACACACCGCTGATGTTGCCCAGCGTAATGCCGAGAGGCCATCCCATCACGAGATAGCGGACGAGCGGAAAACGGAATTCCGCGTTTATCAAAGCGAACTTCGTTCCCGACACCTCGTAATAGTCCGTTCCCCTGAGCGGCGCGTCCGAATGCGCAAAATACAAATTTTCCACCTCCCACACATCCGTGCGTCGGTAGTTCGGAGACAGCCAGTTTTTCGTGCCGCCCAAAAAGAAGGCTTGCGGATCTTTCCCCCAACTCAGTCCTCCGGCGTATCGGGTCACAAAGGTATAGTTTCGGCCCACCCGAAAATAGCGTCGGGCATCCAAAGACAAGGTGTTGAACGACAGGCTGTTAAAGGGTATATCGGGGCTGTGATCCAACGAGGCGATGGATCGGAATCCGTTCACCGGCCCGGTCTGCCCCCAGAGGATCGTATCGTTGATCCACGAGAGCCCGGTCAACAACAGACGCGTCTGTTTCTTCTCGGGATTCCACCCGTACGTTTGCCGGTCAATGCCCATTCCCAACACATTGAAATCCAACCGGGTGAATCTGGAGATCGGAAGTGAAGCCATCACGCCCCCGCCGTATACCCGATCCGAGAACCAATCATAGTTCCGTGTCACGTAGTAATCCTTGTTGTGAAAAACGCTCACTCCGAGGTTGACGCGCCGCCTCAGATAGTAATACACCAACTGATAATCGCTGTCCTCGAAGGAATAATACAAATCCGTATTGAAAGAGAACCGATGATTCCCCATTACATCGCTCACCGAAACCACCGCCTGTCCTCCGAATCCCGCATAGCTGCTGTATCCGACCATCGCATTGACGATGTCCGGCGAGAACTTTGGACGATACGCCTGCACTTTGCAGTTCTCATACTCCGTTTCCTTCAGATCGCCGTACACCGTGCGCACTGTATCCGCCTCCAGCGCCCAGGCGGTGGGAGCAGGCATCGTTTTCAAGAGTTTCTCCAAGGGATTCCGAAGGACAAAAATATCCCATCCACCCTCTCGAAAAGACGTGAACGCAATCTTTCCACCGTCCGGCGACCACTCCGGATCGTAGCAACCCGTCAGCACATTCGTCAACGCGGCGACCGAATCCGTCTCCACGTCCGCGATGTAGAGGTTGTATATCCCGTTCCGGTTCGACGCGAACGCAATCCGTTTACCATCCGGCGACCACGTGGGCGAGCGATCATCCGAGGGCGATGCGGCGATCCGGCGAAGGATTGCGGATTGCGGATTGCGGATTGCGGATTTTCCCTGGCCCCCGATCCCCAACCCATGACTTCCAATGATGTAAATGTCGTAGCTTCCCGTTAGCAAGTCCGCCGCAGAGGGCTCCGGCTCCGGGATCCGATCCGATGCGAACGCGATCCGTTTTCCATCCGGCGACCAGGCCGGATCCGACTCGTCGTACCGGTCGTGCGTCAGCCGCTCCAATGATCCATCCTCGAGATGTGCCACGTACAGATCGGAGACCTCGCCCTTTATGCCCACCAGCGCGATCCGTTTTCCATCCGGCGACCAGGCCGGGGAGAACAGCGCGTTTAGATCGAACGTATATTTTTTTACGCCCCGGCCGCGAACCTGATGGAGGTACAACACATCGCCCCCGCTGCTTTTGGCCACAAACGCAATCCACTCCCCGTCGGGCGACCACGTGATCCCTCCGCGCAGCCAGTGCATTTCCTCGTATTCCCCCTGCTTCTCCCCTTTCACCAGCTGCTTCAGAATCTTTCCGTCAATCGCCGACATCAGATAGATGTTTTTGTAGCCGCTCCGATCCGATAAAAACGCGATCTTATCCCCATAAGGCGAAAACGCGGGATCCCGGTTCAGATAGGCTCCCTCCTCCTTGTGATCGGTCAGCCGTTTTGCCAGCTCGTCCGGTTCCCTCCGCGCCGCAATTTCCGGCCAGTATTTTCTTCGCAGGGACTTGTGCCACTCCTTACTCAAATCCTCGAGCCCTTTCCCAAGGATCGCCTTATACGATTTCTCCACGTCTTTGCTTTTTTTCAACTTGGCCATAATCTGCGCCAGCCGGTCCGATCCGTATCGCTGCGCAATAAAACGGAAAAAGGATTGTCCTCCCTTATACACCAGATATCCCTGAAGTTGTTGCAGGGGAGGAAGATACCCCGTAATCACCGCATCCCGCATAATCATATCCCCCTCCGTGTCCCACCCGACGGACTCATACTCCGCCATGCCCTCTGCAAACCAGAGCGGCATCCGGAACATATACTGCCGCGTCAGCAGCGACTCCAGGATTCCCCCGTATAGCATGTCGAACTGCATCGCATGCGTCAACTCGTGGTGCAGCACGTGACGCAGTTTCTTATACGATCCCTCGAACGGCACCACGATCCGGTTTTTGAACACCTCCGTAAATCCTCCGGTGCTCTCACTCACCAGATCGAGAACCACGTTCGTCTCCTCGAAATCATTATGGGAACGGTACAGGATCACCGGAACCCGGGCACTCAACTCGTGCCGAAGATCCGCGCTTATCTGCTCGTACGCATCCTCGATCATCGTGGCCGCGATCCGCGCCAACCGCTCCTCGCCGTTTATGAAATAGATGTCGAAGTGCGCGGACTCGATATAGGACCACTCGAACCGAGTGCGCGTCACTTTATTTTTCCCGAAAACCTGACCCCATCCCGGCACAGTCCAACCCATTACAAGGACAGCCGCCGCAAGTCCTCCGATCACGGATCGGTTCCACTTTATCATCCAAGGCCCCCTTTTTACTGCAAATTTTCACAGCGCGGCAACGCTGCAAACAAAGCCCAAAAGCAATGGGACACGGATATCACGGATTTACACGGATCAAACAAGCGGAAATATGTAGGAATCCGAACCATTTAATTCATCCTCCCTCTACAAAAATCTTGTCAAGAAAACAAGGTTTCGCGGGATTGTAGTACAGATTTTCACGGATCAAACAAAGGAAGAGTCTGTGCCTTCGCGGCTCAATTTCGGTTGTCCCTTTTTCGCGTCGTGATAATCTGTATAATCCGTGGTTCCTTCTTTCTCCTTACCACCAAATTTCCACTCCGGCCATCACTGACGTACCCCCAATATCTATCTCATCCTCTCCCACCGAAATAACCTCTTCAATCTGCTCCACAAACACCCCGATTGCACGCCGATACACCAACGACGCTCCAAAAAAGTACTCGTATCCCATCCCATTTAGTTTCTCGTCTCTCCCAGTGTTCTTCATATACGCATACGTTCCGCCTCCACCCGCATAAGGCACGATAGATACCAGTGGCACTCCGATGGGGAGCTGCAAGCGCGCCCCGAGAACGGACCGAAAAATCGTCCGCTCCTCCTGTTCTTCCCACCGTTCTTCCGGCTCCGGTCCTTTCCGATTGAAATAGGCTCCCTTCATGTATCCTCGGAAATACGGATGCGACAGGAAAAAGACGGTCATCGAATAGAAGGAAGGGTCTCCCCAATCCAGGTCCGCCCCTTCTTCGTAGAAGGTGTCTTTGAAATCCGAATCCGTCGGCTCGAAATATCCCACGCCAAACCGCAGCCGAGTCATAGGCAGCTTGCGCTCCTCTTCCGCCCGCTTAAGCCTCAACTGCATCTCCTCTAACCGATGCTTCTCCTGCGCCATCTGCTCCAATCGCTCCTGCTCGGCCTGCTCGGCCCGCAACCGCTCCTCCTCTAACTTCTTCCTTTGCCCTGCGATCCGATCCAGCCGATGGCGTTCCTCCTGTCCGAGTTCAACCAACCTTTCGCGCAGCGTATCCACCCACGCCTCATTTGCCGCCGTCTCCACAAACTGCCCTTCCTCAAAAGGTTCCTCCTGGCGCGCAATACGTGCTTTGGAGGAATACGCATCCACGGAAACCACGCCCAGCTGTCCCACCGTGATCCAGCCGTATTCGCTTTCCTTCAGCACTTCCAGCGTCGCGCCTTCTTTGAGCTTATCCGTCGAACCGAGGTTGATGCGCGCCTGATCCTCCAGTACCTGCACGATCCGTCCCCTCAAGGGAACCTTCGCAATAATCACATCCGATAAAAGCTCCGTCGCCTCCTTTAGGCGCTCGCGGGGAACGAGTTCCGCCACCTCCTGAAAATCCAGACTCGCCTTCTCCACATCCACCATCCGCAGGCAAATACGCACCGCTTTCGAGGACGCCACGCTATCCACGCGCCCCAGGATGATCTTCCGTGCCCCCAGCATCTTTCCGAATTCCGCCGCACGCTGCATTCCATCCGAAAATCCGAGACGATGCTCCGCAAGCACCGCATCCATATCCTTCCTTGTCAACAACGTAAAATGCGCCACCAAGCGGGCAATCAACGCATCCGAGACCTGCACCGCCACCTCTTCCAATCCCGCACTGGCCTCAAAATGCTCCACCGCCACCGTCGTCTTCTCCCGCTCCTGGGCCTCCGGTGTTTCCACCCATCCGAGCCCGAGTGCCCCCAGCGCAATCAGCAATGCCACCCATTTCATAATGTCCGTCCCTTTGGTGAGTGGTGATTTCTTTCCGCGAGCCGTCAGGTTATCAGTCCCGGATCAGGAATCAGGGCTCGGGAATTTCCTGATCCCTACCCCCTTGTCCTTAAAGTCCTTCTAGCACCGAGACCACTTCCTCCGCAATCCGCGATCCGGCCTTTTTCAATGCCCGGCGTCCGGCCTCCCGCTGGTCAATATGGAATCCTTTGACCCCGTCCAGCCGCTTCTTGAAAAGCTCTATTCGACTCTGCACCTCAAAGAGCCGCACCGTCACTGTCGCATAGCATGAAAAGATGCCGGCCGTATGCTGACCCGCCCGCACCGCGGCCCCTCCCTCCAGAATCCATTCCGCGGACGTCCTGTCCTCCGCAATGGCCACCTTTCCCCATTCCGAAATACGCTCTTTCAAAAGATTCTCCACCATCTTCTCCCCGGTCGCCTCACCCAGCACAGTTTCGTCCACTGCTACAAAAAGTCGTCGCAATTTTCTTTGCAGGGTGAACACCGTCCGGACCTCAGCCAATTGGGCCAGCCAACGTCCCGTATTCGGATGGGTAAATTCCGTTCCCAAAACCGTCGTATCCACCCGCGCCACCACGCGGGCCGTCTCCATCTCTCCGGAGACGCGATGCACGGTACACGCTGCCCGACCCCGTGCATCCGTCACGCCCACCGAATCCAGCGCGCCGCTTCCGCGCTCAAATCCAAACCGCACCGGTACCCCTTCGACCGGTCGCTCCCCGTCCTCGCTCCGCCAAATTGCTTCCACCACCAAGGGTTCGGTTAGCGCCGCTCCCCACGTCATCTGCTGCCCGTCCCCCGAAGCCGCGCGGAGTTTCAACTCCGA
>MVCQ01000037.1 GCA_002059205.1 Candidatus Latescibacteria bacterium 4484_107 | reverse complement strand
ATCGCCGTTTCCACGCAGGAGATGGGGAAGGACACGGAGGCCATCGGGCTGGTGGACAACGTAAAAATTCTTGAGGCGATGGGGCGCAATGCCGGGTGGATCACAGCCGCGGCAATGTTGGGGAAGAAGGAGGAGGACGACCCGCCGCACCTGATTTACGTGCCCGAGCGCCCGATTACATGGGATGGCTTCCTGGGCGATGTGCAGCGGGTGTACGACCGCTTGGGATATTGCGTGATCGTGGTGTGCGAGGGGCTTACGGATGCGGATACCGGAGAGCCGATCACGGCTTCGGCTTCGGCGGTGGACGTGGATTCCTTTGGGCACAAGCAGATGGGCGGCGTGGCGGATACGCTGTGCAAGGAGATCGCGGCGCGGCTGAAGATCAAGGCGCGATACGACAAGCCGGGGACGATTCAGCGTATGAGTATGGCGTTGGCTTCGACGGTGGATCTGGAGGAGGCATGCATGATCGGGGCGCAGGCCGTGCGGGAGGCCGTGTCCGGGAAGACGGACTTTATGGTCAGCTTTGTTCGGGAGTCCAATGATCCGTATCGGTGCGGGACCGGGTTGGTTCCGCTTTCGGATGCGGCCCTTGCCGAGAAAAAGCTACCGTCCGATTATATCAATGAAGCGGGGAATTTTCCCACGGAACGGTTTGCGGAATATGCCCGGCCGCTGATCGGTGGGCCGCTTCCAGAATACGTGAAACTCAAGAGGGTCTGGGTTCCCGGCGGAGGGCGGCGATAGCGGCTGCGTGTCAGACGAGTTTCGGGAGAGAGACGCCGTGAAACGTAAAACGTGAAGCGGGAAGCGTGAGAGGAAGTTGCATTACAAAAAGCAAATCGGAATTCCATGATCGCTCTTACAGATTTGGCGCTTTCTTTAAGAGTTCGTTCCCCTCCTCGAATCATTGTTTACGCATCACGTATTACTTTCTTTGGAGGATACTATGGAAAAAAGCTCGATCAATGTGCTGGACTACCTCTATCTTCTGGTACGAAGATGGAAGTGGATTGTTGCGAATTTCCTGATTGTGTGTATCGTGGCTGGGGCGATCAGCCTGCTTCTGCCGGAGTGGTATGCTTCCACCGCGGTGATTCTGCCTCCGAAGGAGGAGAAGGAGCAGTTCGGTTTGACGGCTATTTTGTCGGAGATTCCGATTCCAAAACTCCGACTGGGGGAGAAGGGAACGCCTGCGGACATTTTCATTGGCATTTTGAAGAGCCGCAGCGTGGCCGAACGGATGGTGGATCAATTCGATCTGATGCAGGTGTATGGGGTTCAACTGCGCGAGGAGGCCCTCCGTACGCTCGCTAAGCTTACCGAGGTGGGAAAGACCGACGAGGGGATGATTTCGGTACGCGTACTGGACAGGACGCCCGAGCGGTGCGCGGAAATGGCCAATGCATACATTGCTTACTTAGATGAGATGAATCAGGAGATCGGAGCCCGTTGGGAGGCGGATCGGAAGGCCTTCGCGGAGGAGCAGTACATCAAAGCCCGGAAAGGCTTGGAGATAGCGCAGGATTCGCTTCAGACGTTTCAGAAGCGGCACCAAATCATTTCGGTGGAAAACCAGGCGGAGGTGGTCATCCGGGCCGCGGCGGAATTAGAGACGGAGATTATGGGATTGCAGTTGCAGCTCAAGAGCTTAGAGGCATCTTCTCTGTCCAGGTCGCATCCGGAGGTTGCGTTCGTTAAGAAGCGGATCGAGATTCGGGAGAATCAGCTTCGTTCCCTGAAAACCGGAAGAGGCGGTTCCGACGGAGGCAGCGGGTTTTTTCTGCCCTTAGACGATATCCCGCAGCTTCAGATGGAATTTCTCCGCTATCAGATGGATATGCAGGTCCAGGCCGCGCTCGTTCAATTTCTGAGGCAGCGGGTCGAGGAGAAGCAGATGGAGGCGGCCAAGAGCATTCCAACGATCTCGGTGGTGGATGTTGCCGTGCCGCCTGAGATCAGGGACAGTCCCAATCGAAGGATGATCGTTTCGATCTCCGGACTTTTCAGCATTGTTTTTATGCTGTTCTGGATCTTAGCGATGGAGTACATCCATGCGATCCGGGAAGGCGGAGGTAAGAACGCCGAGAAGCTTCAGAGGATATGGGATGCGCTGAGGTGGAGGAAGGCGGCGCGGTGAGTGGGAAGCAGGTGGAGTTGACATTATGAAGCTTTCGGATATAGTACACTGCGTAGTCATTGACCCTCGAAAATTGACCCATTATGCGCTGGATCCAGATGCACCCTGGGGACGTCATAAAGCTATGGTCTTCAAAAGGTCGCTTGGATTTACGCAGGCTAATTACGCCGATCTGCTGATCCAGATTGAGAAGAAGGCCCTGGAGAGCGAGGCATTCTTTCACAGCGTGGATAAATTCGGACGGCGCTATACCGTTGATTTGTTTATTTGTGGAACCGGAGGCCAAAACGCCATTGTGCGGACAGCCTGGCTTGTCCCTCCCGGTGCCGATGAAGCCTATCTGGTGACGCTCTATGTGAGAAAAAGCGTAGGGGATACCGAGAAAAAAGGAGCCTCTAAAATCTGATAACGACCAAGTGCTTCGAGGAGGTGAGAACCTATGCCCGAATTGTTCGATGTAGTTGAACTTACGGTAGATATTCCGGAACATGGATTATGTGCAGGAATGCAAGGCACTATTGTGCATTGCCACTCTGGGAGTTATGAGGCCGAGTTCTCAAATGGAGCGGGTGAAACGTTGGATTTCCTATCTTTGGTTCCTGAGCAGTTCATCGTCGTCTGGCGAGCCAGAACGAAAAGCTGGGTA
Organism: Candidatus Latescibacteria bacterium 4484_107; assembly: GCA_002059205.1. Taxonomy (GTDB): domain Bacteria; phylum Latescibacterota; class 4484-107; order 4484-107; family 4484-107; genus 4484-107. The sequence continues at coordinate 13,891 of MVCQ01000037.1, read as the reverse complement.
CCGCTCCGCGAACGTATTGCAGTACTGATGGACCGCCTGCCTGAGGAGGCGGAAAGGGAGATACTGGATTTAGCCTATATCTTGCATGCGCGGAAGCATCAGTCTCTGACGCGTCGAGATGCAGTATAGCCTTCAAACGATCTTTGTATGTGGTGCATTTCTAATTTCCTCAAACGAGTCCCCACGGTTCCGCCTTTGGAATTTGACCTTCGTATCGGACCTTCATCATGCGCTTTCTGCACAGCTTTTCCCTCCGTCTCTTCTCCGATGGGATGGTGGTTGCGGCCGCTCTGGGAAATCAGACGCTGATCAGTCGGGTGCTCGGACCGAAAGGAAAGGGCCATTACACGCTGCTATCCACGACGGTGCGGCTTTTGGTCGTGGTTTTCGGGGAGGCGCTCGCTCGTTCCAATCCCTATTTTGTGGGCCGCGATCCGAAAAAACTGGCGCCGCTTTCCACGAATGCGCTCTGCTATGGAATGGCGGTGATTTTTTTTCTGTCCGGGATTTTTCTATGCAGTGCGCGTTTTTCTCTCTGGCCCGATGCGGGTGGTCCGCGTGTTTTGTGGCTTTTGGCCTTTTGGGTGGCGGCCCTAACCGTGCTTTATCGGGGGCTTCATTCGCTTTTTTTGGGATTAGAGCGGATGAACGCTTACAACGGGTTGCCCGTCTTTTTCGCGCTGGCGTATCTGATCGGCAATGGCATCGCGCTGAAGGGGTTGGACAAGGGGTTGGCTGGCGTGATGTCGAGTTGGCTGTTCGCGGGAGTCCTGACGTTCTTGCTGACTTTTTGGGTCCTGAGACGCGTGTCCGATACCAAGTTACAGCGCTTACATCATACTGAAGCAGAGGAACAAAGGATCGGATCATCGCCGATCGCCGGGGAGGGGGGAGGCAATCCGCAATCCGCAATTCGCAATCCGCAATCTACAGGTTTTTCGTGGTCTCCGGATCGGCGTCTTTTTTTTCGCTCGATGCGGTTCGGTCTCAAGGCCATGTTGATCAGTCTTTTGCTCGTGTTGCTATTTCGCGTTGACGTGTATTTGGTGCGTTATTTCCTCGGAGCGGAGGGCACGGGGATTTATTCCATTGCCATTGTATTTGCGGAGATGCTGCAGAAGATTCCCAACGTGGCCGGGACCGTGCTTTTCTCGAAAATTGTCGCTCAAGAAGGCGAAGAAAGGGATCGGCTTACGACGCGTGTGAGCCGCTCGATTTTTGTTCTTACGCTGATCGCGGCAGGAGGACTTGCGCTCGTGGGGAACCGGCTGATTCCCCTGGTGTTTGGCGCGGAGTTTGAAGGGGCTTATCTGCCTTTGCTTTGTATGCTCCCTGGAGTCGTGGCTATGGCTTCCGGTTCGGTAATAAACACCAATCTGTGGGTTCAGGGGTATCCGCCCCAAGCGGTGATCGCTCCCATCGCGGCGGTTTGCACGAACGTGGTTCTGAACCTGCTTCTCATTCCCAGGTTCGGATTGATCGGAGCGGGCGTCGCCACTTCGGCGGCCTATATCCTTTGGGCCGGTCTGTTGTTCGCCTACTTTTCCAAAAAAACTTCGCTTACTCTCCGGGAATTGGTGATGGTTCGGATTTCGGATTTCGGATTTCGGATTTCGGATTGAAACCTCACCGCAAAGACACGGCAGCGCGCAGAGAACTTCAAAACCTTTTTGGGTTTTCTCTTGGAATTCCGCGACTCCGCAGTGCAGAAATCCGCAATCCGAAATGGAATGGCGTTTCACGTTTTACCTGATTGTGTGGCGAGCCGCACAAGGCCTGATGGTTTTCGCCTCACGTTTCACGTTTTACGTTTCATCAGATTTATTGGTCATATACATAAGAATTCATCATTCTCAGGATATCCTTTATGAATAGCAGCGTACTAACGCGTGAGCGGCCGATGGGCCGAAGGACGATAGCACTTCTTCTATTGATCGAGTTGGCGCTCGTAGCCGGGATGTGGCTGCTTCCCACTGGGCGGGTGCTGCTGATCGGTGGAGCCATAGGAGGCGGGCTGTTGGTTTTGCTGCTTCCGGTGTGGCCGCAGATTCTTTTCCCCATGATGGTGGCGGCGACGGCGTTGGATCGCACTGGCATCCTCGGGGAGCGATCCACGCTCTTCACGCTGACGATGTTCCACTTTGCCGGGGGCGGCGCATTGGCATTCTGGGTCATCCATTCTTTGTGGAAGCGGGAGACGTCTATTCCACGGTTGGAGTTGACCATCCCTTTATTGTTGTTTCTTGCTGTCCATGGTTTTTCCGTATTGTATTCTCCCAATCGTTTGGTGGGCACGGTGTATTTCTTCCGGCTTATGGCGCTGTCGGCGGTTATCTATGCCACGGCTTCCGTCATCAGGAACAAATACTGGGTTCAGATGATGATAGGCGCCGTGTTACTTTTGGCCGTCGGTCTGGCGGGATTCGGGATTTTTCAGATGTTGACGGATGCCTATTTTCTGCCGGCTACGTTCGTAAGTGCGGTGGGAGCCAATACGCCAAGGGCCGCGGGGACGTTTCACAATCCCAACGATTTTGGGACCTTTTTGATGGTTTCGATGATGCTGACCGCGACCTTCATGGTCCAACTCAAGTTTTCATGGAAGTGGCATCCGGCGCTTCTTGGGATGTTTGCGGTCTTATCCGCCGGGTTGGTGACGTCTTTCTCCCGGGCCAACTGGGTAGCGGCCGCGGTCGGACTTTTCTGTATCGCGGTGCTGAGCCGCAAATTGAAACTATTGGGAGTGGCTTTCGTCGTTTTTCTTGTGATACTCATGGTTATTAGCGCGATCTCCGCGAATTTTGCCGATTTGGTGTTCGGACGATTTCTCTCTATTTTCAAGACGATAAGTGAGTTCGGGTCGTTCACCCAAGTGTCTGCCACAGCGCGCATTCAGTTCGTGATGGGGGCGTTCAACATGTTTGTGCACAATCCGTTTTTTGGGATCGGCGTCCGGGGATTTCCGGTAGCGTTCGATCAGTATAAGCCCGCCGATTTTCCGATCTGGCTGCCGACGCGGGAGTCGCACACTTTGCCTGCTACGATTATCGCGGAGTTTGGGATCGTGGGCTTTGCGATCAGTATCTGGTTGGTGGTCGTGGTGCTCAGGGCGGGCATTGGGGCGTTCCGGAAAACCGAGGACGAGTATCTGAGGGCCGCCCAGCTCGGTTTGGTGGTGGCGTTTATCGGATATCAGGTCAGTATGGTTTTTACCGGAGCGATCACGGACAACTTTTTCTGGATTGTAACGGGGATGCTTTTCGCGGTCCGAGAGGCGGGACTTCGCGACCGCTTGACCTCCAACACGGATGCCGCGAATGGCTGCTAAGCCTTTATTTGCGTTCATTCGCGTTATTCGCGGTTTGCTTGAGATGTTTTCAAAGGGTGTGGGGAGTTTCCCCGAAGCATGCAACATGACAAAAATGGGTTATGGATAGGGGGAGTCCTTTTGGACAACGGACCTAAAAATAGGAAAATAAGAATATGTTTTGCCGCCAAGTGGACCAATTCTCCGCATATGCAAGCCTGGATGAACTATTTCATACATAACGAGAAGTATGATGTGCATATCATCACGCATAGTAAAGAAGAAATCGAGGGAGCAAAGACCTATCATCTTCTAGCATGGAGTAAGTTGAAGTTCATAAGCGGCCCGCTGCAAACGCGGTGGTTTCTCCGGAGAATACGTCCGGAACTCCTGCATGCCGATTCACTCACCCCCTATGGTTTCTATGCGGCCCTGAGTCGTTTCCATCCGATGGTTGTTTCCTGCAGGGGCAGCGATGTGTTGATTAACCCGCAACGGTCCAGGATATTAGCCTGTATAACGAGGTTCGTGCTGAAGAGGGCGGATCTGATATATGCCGTAGGAGAACATCTAAGACGACGCTTGATCACCCTCGGCGCGGATGAAGCAAAGGTTACGGCGATCACGATAGGAATAGATGGGAATAAATTTCATCCGAATGCGGACAAAGAGGGGATAATAAGAAAAAGATTAGGATGGATCGAGAACCCGCTGGTGGTCAGTATCCGAAATTTCGAGTCCATCTACCATCTTGATCTGCTCATCAGGGCAATGCCCTTTATTATTAAAGAAAACGACACTATTCGATTCATTATGGCGGGGAGAGGCACGCAGGAGAGCTATTTGAAAGGCTTGGTGGACCAGTTAGGTATGAACGAATACGTAAAATTTATGGGCTATATCGAACAAAATGAACTTCCAAAAAGCCTTGCCTGCGCTGATATTTATGTTTCGACCTCCCTGTCCGATGGAATTTCGGTATCTCTGTTGGAAGGGATGGCCTGCGGTTGTTTTCCGGTCGTGACCGATATCCCCGCAAATCGAGCATGGATTCAGGATGGAGAGAACGGCTTTCTGGTACCCACAGATGATCCGAAGGTGCTGGCGGAACGAATCAGTTCGGCGATCAACAATAAAGCACTGATGGAACGTGCCAAAAAAAAGAACAGTGAGCAGGTCAAAAAAAGAGCCGCCTGGGAAGAGATTATGAGAACCATAGAGGAAGCATATACGTCCTTGATTACGCGGAGAAGTGGTACTCCTATCTGGATTAGTTCCGTTACGCTCGTTGCGCCTTCGGAGAAGATTCTTGAGGACTGCGACAGAGATGGGATTCACCTTGTGCCGCTTCCGGCCTATACGAGCAAGGGCGTGAGGGCGGTCAATTTGTTCCGTCTCCTCTGGAAGGGACTTCATATTCGGGCACATGTGCTCCATACGCACGAACTGGATGCGCTTTTTGCCGGGCTGATCATCAAGCTGCTTACGGGGCGAAAATTGATCTACGATGCGCACGAGCATCACGCTTCGATGATTGCTGAGAATCCCAAGATTCCGGGATTGTTTAAGCCGTGGGTGGAAAGCGTGATCGGCGCGATGGAGGAGATCGCCTGTTGTTTCGTGGACGAGGTGATCACGGTCAATCGGACGTTACAAAAGCGGTATCTCCGCATCGGGAAGCAGGCGGTGGTGTTGTACAATTGTCCTGTGTTGAGCCTGTTTGATCACTGCTTCGAAAAAAGGGTCACCGGAGTCTCTAGCGGAAGACCTGTGGTGGTCTATCAGGGAGGCATAAGCCGGACGAAGGGATTGGATAAGTTTTTGTTCGCACTGACGAAAGTTAAAGAAAAATTCCCGGATGTCATGTTCTCGGTGGTCGGCAAACTCCTTGGCGGGGAGGCACCCAGAAACTGGATGGAGCATTATGTCAAAACCTTCGATCTGACGGAGAATTTCAAAATCACAGGTTGGGTTCCCCACGAGGAGGTCTCGAACTATCTGAACAGTGCGAACATCGGGGTGATCCTGTTTCAACCCACGCATTACAATAATCGGATAGGGCTTCCCAATAAACTTTTTGAATATATGGCTTGCGGAAAGCCTGTGGTGGCAAGCAACTTTCCGGAGATTCGAAAGGTAGTGACCGCATCCAAATGTGGTTTGCTAATTGATCCTACGGACTCTGAGGAGATCGCCCGCGCCATCGTCTATCTTCTGGAACATCCCGAAGAGGCCATGGAAATGGGCCGAAACGGCAGAAAAGCGGTGGAGGAGCACTACAATTGGGAAAAGATGGAAGAACGGCTGCGCGGCGTCTATGAGGCGGTTTCCTGATGCCCTGCTCTTGTCGGTCGAAGTTCCTTCTTCGGTAAGCGAGAAAAACCTCTCCCCGAACCGTGACATTTATTTCACGGCAGCGAGTCGGGACGAGAAAACGGAGATAGATCGTTCCTATGAAGATTTTGTTCATCACCCAGTATTTCCACCCGGAGGTGGGCGCGGCCTCGGCGAGGATCACCGATCTCGCTAAAGAACTGGCCTCCTTGGGCCACTGCGTGACCGTGGTCGCGGAATTCCCGAATTATCCGACCGGCAAGCTGGCAAAGGAGTATAGATGGCGGTTGCATCGCTGGGAGAAACTCGGTCCGTTACATATTCTCAGGACGTTCGTGATCGTCTCCAAACGCAGAAATTTTTTCCAGCGTATGGCGCTATACATCTCCTTTATGTGTTCCTCTATCCTGGGGGGACTTTTCGTTCCCCGATTCGACGTGGTGATCGCCACTTCGCCGCCGCTTTTCGTGGGTCTCTGCGGATATATCGTCGGCCGCCTGCGGGGGGCTAAGTTCGTTTTCGATGTAAGAGATCTTTGGCCTGAATCCGCGGTGGTTCTCGGAGAACTTAAGAATAGATGGGCCAGGCGTTTGGCCGAGCGCTTGGAGCGCATGCTCTATCGGAAGGCGGACCGGATCACGGTGGTGGTTCCCGGATTTCGGTCGAAAATAGAGGCCCGATCCGGACAAAAGAACAAGATCGAAGAGATCACCAACGGCGTGGATGCGGAGGTTTTCGTCCCTGATGTCCGCGCTGATCTGCACCGAAAAAGATGGAACCTGGAGGATAAATTTGTGGTGTTGTTCTCCGGAAACCACGGGCTGGCCCAAGGGCTTTTCAGTGTGATGGAAGCGGCGGAATCGCTCAGGGATTACCGGGATATCGTTTTTCTCTTTGTAGGAGAAGGGGTCGAAAAGGAAGCGCTTTTGAGAAGAAAGTGGGAGCGCAGCTTGGACCGCACGATCTTCCTGGAAGCGCAACCCCATTCCCGGATGCCTTCCATCATAAGTATGTCCGATGTATGTCTGGTTCCCCTTAAAAAAAACGATCTTTTTCGAAATGCCCTGCCCTCAAAAATGTTCGAGTATATGGTCTGCGGTCGCCCGATCATCCTCTCTATCCGAGGCGAAGCGGAGATTTTAATCCGGGAGGCTAAGGCGGGTATTCCCGTGGAACCGGAAAACGCCGGGGAGATTGCCGGGGCTGTCTTGAAACTATACACCGAAAAATCCTTGCGTCGCACACTTGGGGGCAACGGTCGGGAGTACGTAGTTCAAAAATTTTCCCGAAAACAGATCGCCCAAAAATTGGAGGGTTTGCTGACCGGATTGTGCGGTCGGCGGGAATCGGATCTATGATCGGCATCGGATAGAAATTTCCCGAAGATTCCAAAACCTGCGGGAGCTTAATCTCCTCTTTTTTTAGTGCTCCCTGTATTTCTCTGCACTACTAATCTGCAAAATCTTGTTTTTTTGGCAAGGTTTTTCGCAGCAACCGCAAAGTTCGCAGAGCAGGCGCAGAGAACGCAAAGAAGGAAGCTCACTTCGCGACCTTTGCGCCTTCTTTGGGTTCTTTGCGGTTATTGTTTGCGGCTATGCCGCGCTGTGGTCTCTGCGTGCTCCGCGGTGTAGTCGCTACGATGGAGAATATTTTGTCCAAACTCAGAGAAAAACTCAGCGTGCTTTTGGTGGATGTGTTGGCGATTAATGGGGCTTTTTTGAGCGTTTTTTGGCTCAAATACGTGAGTGGGAAGTGGGGGTATCTGAATGTGCTGTGGTTTAAGGAAGGCGGGGTTGGCGAGCATGTGACGTTTGCCTTTGCGCTGGACCGCTACCTTTGGCCCATGGTGGTCGTCAGTCTGTACTGGCTTGTTCTGTTTGCGTTCTATGGGTTGTATCGGTCTTGGAGGGCGCAGTCCCGGTTGGACGAGTTGGTGGCTGTGGGAAAAATTGTGTCCCTCGGGGTGCTGGTGCTTTTCCTGTTGACCTTCGACATCTCCCGGCCTCTCCCGAAGACGCGGATGGTGTTGTTTGTGTACTGGATGCTGCTTATGCTCTTTGTGGGAGCCGGGCGGATCGGGGTGCGGAGTTTCCAGCGGAGGCTATTGGACAAGGGCATCGGCGGGAGGCGCTCGGTGATCGTGGGAGCGGGAAGCCGCGCAGATACGCTGTTGAGGCAGATTCAGGCGTTTCCAGCCCTGGGGTACCGGGTTGTGGGTCTGGTGGAGGAGAAGGGCGGGGAGGGAGAGGGGGAGCGTGGGAGAGGAGGAGAACGGGAGCACGGATCCTATCCCGTGTTGGGCAATGCGGAGGAACTTCCCCGGATCATCGAGGATTATCGGATTGAGGAGGTGCTGATTGCGGTGGATTCGAGTTCGCATCGGGAGATTTTGGATATGGTGTCCCGGTGCAACGGGCGCTCGGTAACGTTCGGCATTATTCCCGATCTGTACGATATTGTCAGCGGGCACGTGCGCACGCAGGAGATCTACGGATTCCCGGTGATGGAGCTGCTGCCGGACCTGATGCCGGCGTGGGAGAAGAAGGCCAAACGCTTGTTGGACGTGGTCGTCTCGTTGGTGGTTCTGATCGGGATTGCTCCGGTGTGCGCGTTGGTGGCGCTTTTGATCAAGCTGGATTCAAAGGGGCCGATTTTGTTCACGCAGAAACGCGTAGGCAAAGATGGAAAGATTTTCACCATGGGGAAGTTCCGTTCGATGGTGGAAAACGCCGAGCAGCGCTCCGGGCCGGTGTGGGCGGAGAAGGACGATCCGCGGATTACCCGAATTGGGAGGATTATACGGAGGCTCAAAATAGATGAGGTGCCCCAGCTTTTCAATGTGCTGCGAGGGGATATGAGCCTGGTGGGGCCGCGTCCAGAGCGTCCGTTTTTTGTGGAGTCGTTGGAGCGGGAGATCCCGTTGTATCGCCGCCGACTCCGGGTGGCTCCGGGGCTGACGGGATGGGCGCAGACGAAGCAAGGATATGATACTTCGATCGATGATGTGAAGGAAAAATTGAAGTACGATTTGTATTACATCGAGAATATGTCCTTGAGGATGGATGCGAAGATTTTGCTTCGGACGTTGTTCGTGGCGCTGAGGGGGACGGAGGTGGGTTAGTCTAATGAGCAATATCCTTTTTTCGTCCCCATCGGGGGGCGGAGGGGGGGGGCTCATCGCTCATTGCTCCGAAGGAGGTGCCGATGGACGATCACGTGAAGACGGTGTTGGAAGAGGAAGTGCGCTATATTCTGGCCGCGTATGGGACTGCGGGCAACGTTCGGAAGGGGCTGGACAGGCTGTTAGAGAACAGGGATGATGCAATCTATGCCAGGATGCTGTGGCTGATGGCCTCCCTGAGGATGGATTCGGTTGGGGCGAAGGGCTTGTGGAAACAGGTGGTGGATCATCGGGAAGAGATGGCGGAGAAGTTTGGGAGATCGGTGCGTTTGGGGGTGGCTTTGCACGATTGGCTGTTGGCGGACGGTTCCTTTCTGAAGGTGGCCAAGCTAGTGGACATGGAGCGTTTCGATCGAATCTCCCGTTCTGCGGTAACCGACGGTTTGACGGGCATTTATAATGCGAGTTTCTTGAGAAAATCTCTGGTCTATGAATTGGATCGGGTCAGGCGATACGGGGGAACGTTTTCGATTGTGTTCTACGATTTGGACGATTTCAAAGCGTTCAATGATACCCATGGCCATCTTGCCGGAGATGCGGCGCTTCGGCAATTCGGGCTTGTTTTGGCGCGGTCGAAGCGGAGCACCGATATTCCGGGCCGATACGGTGGGGAGGAGTTTCTGCTGATCTTTCCGGGAGTCGACTATGGAGCCGCTCTGGAAGCGGCTGAGCGGATCCGGGCGATTGTGGAGACGACTGATATCGATGTGGGTGGAGAGCATCTGCGTATTACGGTCAGCGGAGGCGTCGCCACCTATCCGGAGGATGGAGATACGCCGGCGGACTTGATCGCTTGTGCGGATCGGGCCTTGTATCGGGCCAAGGGAACGGGAAAAAATCGAATTTACGGATGCCGGGAGAAAATTTGAAGGGCGCGGGTGCGAAATTTCACTTGACAAAGTGGGGATAATCATGTAGATTTGCGGCAAATAGTTTAGTTCAAACCGCTTCGCAAAGGCATAAAATTCCTGTGACATTTTGACCTAAAATGCATACCGGCGTGCCTACATTGTAGAGAGCGGGCACGTTTTTTTGATTTTGGCGATGGCGGTTGGTTTAAGTGGGCGATTAGCTCAGATGGTTAGAGTGCTTGCTTGACATGCAAGAGGTCACTGGTTCGATTCCAGTATCGCCCACCATAGTGCCTTTTTTTGTAGTGAGTAATGAAGAATCGACAGGTACGATTTTTTTGATCACTCTGACATGCGTTGAGGAGTAAGATGGCGATTACGGTTACATTCCCAGATGGTTCGACGAGGGAGTACGAGCGTGGGGTCACGGTAGTGGAGGTGGCCGAAGATATCGGGTCCAGGTTGGCTATGGCGGCCGTCGCGGGTATGGTGGATAGCCGGGTGGTGGGGTTGAGCCTGCCACTTGAGGAAGACGTTCAGATGCGGATTCTGACGTTTGCGGATGCGGAAGGGCGGGCAGTATATTGGCATAGTTGTGCGCATGTGATGGCGCAGGCGGTAAAAGCGTTGTTTCCGGAGGCGAAGTTGGGGATCGGGCCGGCGATTGCTGAGGGGTTTTATTACGATTTCGATGTGCCGGAGCCGTTTTCGCCGGACGATCTGGAGCGGATCGAGGAGCGGATGCGGCAGCTGATCAAGGAAGACGCGTCCTTTGTGCGGGAGGTTGTGTCCAGGGCGGAGGCGAAGCGCCGGATGGAGGCGATGGGGGAGACGTATAAGCTGGAGTTGATCGAGGAACTGGGAGCGGACGAGGAGATCACGTTCTATCGGAGCGGGGATTTTGTGGATCTGTGCCGGGGGCCGCACCTTCCTTCAACAGGGCGGATCAAGGTGGTGAAGCTGCTTTCGGTGGCCGGGGCGTATTGGCGGGGGGATGAGAAGCGGAAGATGCTTCAGCGGATCTATGGGATCGCATTTGAGTCGAAGCAGGCGCTCAAGGAGCATTTGGAGCGGCTGGCGGAGATCGAGCGTCGGGATCATCGGCGATTGGGGCGGGAGCTGGATTTGTTCAGCCTGCACGAGGAGGGCGGACCGGGCTTGGTGTTCTGGCATCCGAAGGGGGCGCGGATTCGGACGATTATCGAGGATTTCTGGCGGGCGGAGCATACCCGTCGGGGCTACGACATGGTGTACACGCCGCATATCGCCAAAGCGGGATTATGGGAGACGAGCGGCCATTTGGCATGGTTCCGGGACGATATGTATCCTTCGATGGACGTGGATGGAGTGGAGTATCTCGTGCGTCCGATGAATTGTCCGTTTCACATTTTGATGTATAAGACGCAGATTCGGAGCTATCGGGATCTGCCGATGCGATGGGGCGAGTTGGGCACGGTATATCGGTACGAACGCTCCGGAGTCCTTCAGGGGATGTTGCGGGTGCGCGGGTTCACGCAGGACGATGCGCATATTTTTTGCCGACCCGATCAGTTGGAGGAGGAAATCGTCGGGGTGATCGATCTGGCGCTGTTTATGCTGAGCACGTTCGGATACACCGAGTATGTCGTAGAGTTGAGTGTGCGGGATCCGGAAACGAAAGATCGGTACATCGGCGAGGATGCGGTGTGGGAGCAAGCGGAGACGGCTTTGAAGCATGCGCTGGATACCAGTGGATTGGCGTATCGAAGGGCGGAGGGGGAGGCGAAATTTTATGGGCCGGCGATCGACATTCAAATGAAAGATGCGCTGGGCCGGGGTTGGCAGGGACCTACGATTCAGGTGGACTTCAACGAGCCGAAGCGATTCGACGTGAATTATGTGGGAGAGGATGGGGACTCGCATCGTGTGGTGATGGTGCACCGGACGGTGTTGGGATCTATGGAGCGTTTTGTGGGCGGGCTGATCGAGCACTACGCCGGAGCCTTCCCTGTGTGGCTGGCGCCGGTGCAGGCCATGGTGATCCCGATTTCGGACGATCAGTTGGGGTACGCGGTCGAGGTGACGGATCGGCTCAAGGAGCGGAACATCCGGGTGTCGGTGGATGAGCGGCGGGAGAAGATGGGGTATAAGATCCGGGAGGCGGAGCAGCAAAAGATTCCGTATATGTTGATCGTGGGGGCGCGGGAGATGGAAGCGGAAATGGTAGCGGTAAGGAAGCGCGGAGAGGGAGATTTGGGAGTGTCGTCTGTGGAAGCGTTTTTAGATCGGATTTCGGAAGAGGTCGAACGCAGGAGCCATTGACAATTAACAATATTTTTAACGCTTTTCGTAGAGAGAGAGGTGGTTGCCTATCAAAGGAAGTGTCAGAGTAAATACTCAGATTCGGGTTCCGCAGGTTCGGGTGATTGACCCGGACGGTCAGCAGGTTGGGATTATGCAAACACGGTCCGCGCTGGAATTGGCCCAAGAGCGGAATTTTGATTTGGTGGAAGTGTCCCCCCACGCGAAGCCGCCGGTATGCCGGATTATGGATTACGGAAAGTTTAAATACCAGCAGAGCAAGCGGATCAAGGATTCGAAGAAGAAGCAGCACTCGGTACAGCTCAAGGAGATCCGAATGCGCCCGAAGACGGATGAGCACGATTATCTTTTTAAGGTGCGTCATGCGCAGCGTTTTCTGGAGGAGCGCAATCGGGTTAAGATCAGCGTTTTGTTCAGAGGGCGGGAGCAGGCGCACCGGGAGTTCGGACGCAGGGTACTGGAACGGGCCATTGAGGAGTTGTCTGAGGAGGCTTCTGCAGAGGGACCTATCCGTATCGAGGGGCGGAATATGACGGTTACGTTGGTGCCTAAGTAGCGCTCTTTTTTTTGGTGATTGGTGATTGGCGCTACATTTTTTGATTTCGGATTGAAAAATCCGCAATCCGCAATCTTTAATGGAGAAGGTATGCCGAAAGTAAAGACGAGGAGTACAGTGGCGAAGCGGATGCGAATGACCGGGGGCGGGAAAATAAAGAAGCAGCGCGCCTATGGTCGGCACATTTTGACAAAGAAGTCTTCTAAACGGAAACGCAATTTGCGCAGTCTGGATTTAGTGGATGCGGTGGATGCAAAACGGATCCGGAGGATGTTGGGCTGTTAGTATGAAAATGTCAAATTTCAAAGCCCGAATGACAAAGTAATGTCAAATTGCGAAGCTCGGATGTCAAATTTTTCAATCCCTCTTTTCTCTGTGAGTCGGGGGTAAGGGAGACGGATTTGACATTTGGATTTTGCCATTTGACATTCCCGAAGGGGGAGGGTTATGCCGAGAGCGACAGGTAATGTGCCGTCAAGGAGAAGGAGAAAGAAGATTTTAAAGGCGGCGCGTGGGTATCGAGGAGGGCGGAGCAAGCTTCATCGGACGGCAAAGGAGGCTGTCCATAGAGCATGGTCGTATGCGTATCGGGATCGGAAGCGGCGGAAACGGGATTTTCGGAGGCTGTGGATTATTCGGATCAATGCGGCGGCGCGTCTGGATGGATTGACCTACAGTAAGATGATCCGAGGACTGGATCTGGCTGGAGTGGACGTGAATCGGAAGGTGCTGGCGGATCTGGCCGTGACGGATGCACGGGCTTTTTCAGTGCTGGTGGAGAAGGCGAAGAAGGCTTTGTGATTGCGGATTTCGGATTGCAGACTCACCGCAAAGACGCGAAGAGCGCAAAGAACTTCAAAACCTGTTTTTTTTGTCTTTCTTTGCGACTTTGCGGTGCAAAAAATAGAGAATGGATGACTTGATGGAGAACGTGCGAGACATTGAGCGGGTAGCGATCGCGGAGATTGCGGCGTGTTCGGATGAGCAGGCGTTGGATGCGGCACGGGTGAAATACTTGGGCCGCAAGGGACGATTGACGCTCGTGATGCGTGGGATTGGAAAGCTGCCTCCGGAGGAGCGGCCGGCGATGGGGAAGGCGGCAGGGGCGGCGAAGGCGGCGGTGACGCGCGCGCTTGAAGAGCGATTGGCTGCGCTGAAGGAAAAGGCCGCAGGGAAGCACAAAGGCGTGGATGTGACGCTGCCGGGCCGGAGATACGAGGTGGGAAGGCGGCATCCGCTGACGGTGGTGACGGAGGAGATCGTGGAGATTTTCGCCGGGATGGGATTTGCAGTGGCCCAAGGCCCGGAGGTGGAGTTGGAGTATTATAATTTCGATGCGCTGAATACGCCTGCGGATCATC
>MVCQ01000036.1 GCA_002059205.1 Candidatus Latescibacteria bacterium 4484_107 | reverse complement strand
GCGTCTCTGCGGTGAGATTTTATGAATTTAATTTTGTCTGACTACTTATCCAGGATATTATGGAACCTCAGGACCACCTATCGAGACGTGGTTTTATCCAAAAGGCCGCTCTGATGGCAGCCGCCTCGACCATAACGCCGCTATGGGCCTCTGAGTCCGAGGCGTACCGTTCCTTCCCTCAGGAAAAATCAATGGGGGATGAGTTCCTGGTCGAGGCGCGCTATTACGACAAGCTCCCTCATCGGAAGATCAAATGCCACCTCTGTCCCCGGGAATGCGAAATAGACGATCTGGAGCGGGGCTATTGCGGCGTGCGGGAGAATCGGAGCGGAACGTATTACACGCTGGTGCACTCCCGGCCATGTTCCTGGCACGTGGATCCTATCGAGAAGAAACCGCTTTTTCACTTTCTGCCCGGAACAGACGCCTTTTCCATCGCCACGGTGGGCTGCAATATAGAGTGCAAGTTCTGTCAGAATTGGCAGATCTCTCAAATTCGCCCCGAGCAGAGCTTAGACTATATCATGCCTCCCGAAATGGTCGCCCAGGCTGCCAGGGAAAGCGGCTCCCGCACCATCGCCTATACGTACACCGAGCCGGTGATCTTCTACGAATATATGTACGACTGCGCCGTAGCCGGTCGGGAGCGCGGCGTCAAAAGCGTGATGATCTCCAACGGATACATCATGCCGGAGCCGATGAAGGCCCTGTGCAAGCAGCTCGACGCGGTCAAGATTGATCTCAAAGCGTTCACCGAGAGATTCTACAATATGCAGATGGGCCGGCTTAAGCCCGTGCTGGATACGCTCGAACTGCTCCGGGATGCCGGTATCTGGTACGAGATCGTGTATTTGGTGATTCCCACGCTCAACGACGATCCGGGCGAATTGAAGGCCATGTGCCGCTGGATTTACGACGAGTTAGGCCCGGACGTGCCGATTCATTTTTCCCGCTTCTATCCTCAATACAAATTGCGCAATCTTCCCCCCACGCCCATAAAGACCGTGGAGATGGCCCGGAAGATCGCGCTGGACAGCGGGCTGCATTATGCGTACGTCGGGAATGTGCCGCCCGGGCACGGGGGCGAGCACACCTATTGTCCGAACTGCGGAAAGGTGGTGATCCGGCGGTCTATTTACGTGGTGTCGGAGATTCACATCCGGGATGGGAAATGCCGCTTCTGCGGACATCCGATTCCGGGGGTGTGGGGGTGAATTCGGGTATTACGCGTTGGACACAATTTGACAAAAGCTGAGGAGAAAATATAAAATTGAGTAGGCAGTGTCTCCTGACTGTATTTGCTGTGGTCCTTCTTTCAAATTCGGCATTGGCAATAAAACCAGAGACAAACTATCCACAGACCCCAAGTGATTGGCGCCTGGACTATGAAGAGATCACCTTCGTTACACAAGACAGTCTGATGTTAGTAGGGTGGTTTATTCCTGCGGCAAGTTGTAAAGTGTCCCAGACAACACCTAAAGAATATCCGACTATCATTTGCGTGGACGGCGATGCGGGCAACATGGGCTATCAAGGAAGGTACGCTTATAGTTTTGCAAATGCCGGTTTGAATGTCTTGCTGTTTGACTGGAGAGGATTTGGAAAAAGCTGTGAGTGGAAGATGGATCGTGATGATCTTGTTTATCCAGAATTCGTGAGTGACCTCGATGCAGCCATAGATTATCTGAAAAAGCGTAAAGATATAGATCCTCATAGAATTGGTCTGTTCGGTTATTCGACGGGCGCGTACTTGATTTTTGGGTGCGCGGAACATCGGAATGATATTGGAACCATCGTAGTCCGAGCACTGATCAGTACAATTCCTGCAGCTTTGAAGAATCTGAAAGAAATCGCTCCAGACAGGGAACTTCGCCTACCACATGGTTATCCTGAAGAGTGGTATCCAGTGAATGCGGCGCCGAGAATTCACTGCCCAGTATTCTTGATTGTAGGAGCGTTGGACGATCGATCCACGCCAGAGATGTCAAAGGAAGTCTACAAGGCGTTACCCGGAGAAAAAGAGCTTTGGATTGTCGAAGGCGCTACTCATGGGTATCCCCAGGGGCCAGAATTCATCAAGACAGAGGAGTTCTTCAAGCGGGTCATAGCGTTCTTCAAGAAACATTTGGGGAAGGAATAGCAGGACCGCACCCCTCAAAGTTTGCCGATTTTGGTGAATTTTGTAAAACCAGATTGAGCTTATGCCCGAAGTGAGAAGGAACGTCTCGTTATTTTCAACCTCCATGAAAATAAACGGGGCAATCCTGAATAAGGTTACGTAAGTAATATAACATCCTGGAGTTGCACTTAACGCCCCAAAAGGGTTATTTTCATCAGGAGTAAGGTGTGCGTTCTCATTGAACATGGATGTGCAGAAAGTCCCGGAAGGATAAAACGTGATGGCTCACGATATTATTGACAACCGCCACGAGAAACTTGCGGAGCACATTAACAGGATACTGAGCGGTGGTGGATTTGGTGCAGGCGAGGCTGGAGAAGGCGAGGGGTGTGTGAAGTTCACCTACACAATTTCCTCCACATTTCTGAGCTATTGTGGAGGTTTTTGATCAATATGTGCATAATGACGTTATGAAAAAGAGCGATTTGAATTTACTAAAAGTCTTCAGGCAGCATAATGGACTGGCTCGGACAGGTGATTTATTGAAGGTTGGCGTCCAATCCAGAACAGTAAGAGCGCTGTTAGAACAGGGCAAAATCGAGAAAGTAAGCCGGGGTCTTTACCGCCTGATTGAGTATGAATGCCCTGCAAACGCTTCTCTCGTCGAAGTTGCCAAAATAGCGCCGAACGGAATCGTTTGCCTCCTTTCTTCCCTGAGCTTTCACGAGCTAACCACCCAAAGCCCGATCGAAGTATACCTGGCTGTGAAACGGGACACATGGAGACCCAGGGTACAATATCCCCCGATTCGGGTGTTTGTCTTTTCGGGTGAGGCTTTCTCGGCGGGTGTTGAAAAACATCAAATTGATAATCATGAGGTGAGAGTCTATAGTCCTGCCAAGACCGTGTGTGATTGTCTTAAGTTCCGCAACAAGATCGGCAGGGACGTGGCCGTGGAAGCCATGCGAGATTACCTAAGACGCAGAGACCGTGATCTGGAGGAGCTCAGACGATACGCTAAGATCTGCCGGGTCGAGAAGCTGTTATCCCAATATCTTGAGGCGATGCTGTGACAAAGAGACAGATGGATCAAATTGCTTCCGTTAAGGCACGGCTTCTCAACGTGGCAAAAGCGAACTACCTCACCTTTGAATCGGTTCTGAGACGGTACTTTCAGGAACGCTTGCTTTACCGTCTCTCTGTATCCGAGTATGGCGACTATTTTATCCTCAAAGGAGGAGTCTTGTTTCTAACAATAAGGGCGCCTTTTGGCCGTCCCACAAAGGACATTGATTTCCTGAGCGAGACGGAGAATGGTCCGGAACGGTT
Organism: Candidatus Latescibacteria bacterium 4484_107; assembly: GCA_002059205.1. GTDB lineage: Bacteria > Latescibacterota > 4484-107 > 4484-107 > 4484-107 > 4484-107. The sequence goes on along the minus strand of MVCQ01000036.1, from coordinate 5,859 downwards.
GAGGCAAATTTTTTCGGAAGTAGTGGCCATTAGCGGTGAGGACACGGTGAGATTTGATCCCAATTCGATTTATGTTGAAACGATCCAGGAAACCGCAGAACAGACTGGTATTCGTATAAAGCTAACGGCCTATCTGGGTCGTACACGGGATACCATTCAGATTGATATAGGTTTTGGAGACGTGGTTTACCCACGGGCCTTAAAGATGTCCTTTCCAACACTGTTAGATGACAGGATTCCCTTAATCAAGGTTTATTCTAATGAATCCATCATAGCGGAAAAACTGGAGACTATGGCGAAATTGAGTTTTGCGAACAGCAGAATGAAAGACTTCTATGATGTTTGGCTTTTGGCGAAAGAATTCGATTTTGAAGGAGGAAAGCTTTGCACCGCCGCGAGGAGAACTTTTGGGGCTCGTGGCAGAGAGACAAAAGAAGCCGAGGAAGTGATGGGTCGTAATTTTGCTGACGATCCGGCGAACAACAAGATGTGGAAGGCATTTTTATCCAGAAGCCGTATTGAAAACACCCCCAGTGAGTTTGCAATAGTAATGGAGACTATCAGGAGGTTTTTGATGCCTATCCTCAGGAATAATAGAACGAATACCCCATTTCGGAGTTCGTGGGATCACACCAGCCAAACATGGGTAACGAGGATTCCGAAAGATGAAAAGAATCGAAAGGTCTCTCAGTAAACCTGCATTATTCATGAATTTCAAAGAAAACGTGGGTTCTCAGTGATAAGTAATCAAGTGAAGAAAAACCATTCAAAAACTCAGTTTTTCGTGCCCCCTGTATCTTGACTTTGTTAGATTAGAAAAGGGGTGTTCTCCAAGAATGTCATAAGCCAAAATCTAAATGTCAAATCAAGCATTCGACTGAGGCTCACGCCGAAGGCTCAAAATCCAAATATCAAGACCCTCAGCGCGTATCTGTGCTCTTGCGCACGGATTCCGGAGCTTAGGGTTGGCATCTGGGTTTTGGAATTTAACATTCATTAAGTCGATTCAGTCCAATAGATAGAAGGAGAATCGAATAGGGGAAAGCATTCTATTTTCCCCTGGCATTTGAGCTTTGGAATTAGTCATTATGAGGACGATATTCTGATTCAACAACGTCAACTTATTTCGGCAAAAAAGAGGAGTCGATGAATAATTCAGGATATTATTCAGATAGTGAATGATAATCATTTACAGCCTAAATCAAAATACAGACCCAAACTTAATATAAGTTGGCATAACGGAAAGGATGAGCACCCGTGTTCGAGCAACTAAAAACCATAGAGAAACGCTACGAGGAACTGTTGGAACTGCTGGCCGATCCCAAGGTCATCGCCGATGCCAATCGCTATTCGGAGATCGTCAAAGAACACCGGGAATTGGAGGAAACGGTCCGGCTTTACAGAGCGGTTCGGTCGGTGGAAGCGGAGTTGGACGACGTCGAGGAAATTCTGGCAAATTCGGCGGAGGATGCGGAGTTGGTGGAAATGGCGCAGGCCGAGAAGGAGGAGTTGGCGCAACGTCGGGAGAAAATCGTCCGGGATTTGAAGCGCCAGCTTGCGCCGAGGGATCCACGGGATTCCCGGAATACGCTCATGGAGATCCGGGCCGGTACCGGAGGCGACGAAGCCGCGCTTTTTGCGGGCGACCTGTACCGGATGTACACGAAGTACGCGGAAGATCAGGGCTGGCGCATCGAACCCTTAAGTTCCAATCCCGCCGGCATCGGGGGATTCAAAGAGATGATCTTCTCCGTGTCCGGTCGGGACGTGTTCGGCAAACTGAAATACGAGAGCGGCGTGCACCGGGTGCAGCGGGTTCCGGTCACGGAGTCCAGTGGGCGGATTCATACCTCGGCGGCGTCTGTGGCGGTGCTTCCGGAGGCCGACGAGGTGGAGGTGAAGATCGCGCCGGAGGATCTGAAGATAGACGTGTTTCGCTCCTCAGGCCCCGGGGGACAGAGCGTGAACACTACGGATTCCGCGGTGCGGATCACCCACATCCCGACCGGGCTGGTGGTGAGCTGTCAGGATGAGAAGTCCCAGCACAAGAACAAGGCCAAAGCCCTGAAGGTGCTGCGGGCGCGGCTTTTGGACATCGCTCAGGAGAAGCAGCAAAAGGCCATCTCAGAGGTCAGAAAGGCGCAGGTGGGATCCGGGGACCGGAGCGCGAAGATTCGTACGTACAACTTCCCTCAGAACCGAGTCACTGACCACCGCATCAAGCTGACGCTTCACAAATTGGACGGAATTCTGGACGGAGATTTGTGCGAACTCATCGAAGCCCTGCGAACGGCGGATCAGGCGGAGCGGATGGCGGGAGGGTAAGCCATTTCCCCGATAAGTAATCTTCCTACCCAGATGGAGAAAGTGAGAAAGTGGGAAAGTGAGAAAGTGAGATTCCAGCACCGAATTTCTCACTTTCTCATTTTCACCTTGTCACACTTTCACTTTTTATACGGAGGACTTGCATCTATGCTAGACATCCGATTTATCCGGGAGCACCCCGATCTGGTGCGGGCGGGCGCGCAAAAGAAAAAGATGGCGTTTGATCTCGACGAGTTGCTGCGTCTGGACGAGCAGCGGCGGACGTTGACCCAAAAAGGCGATGCGCTTCGGGCGCAAAGCAATCGTGCCTCCAAGCAGATCGCGCAGCTTAAAGGAGAGGAGAAACAGGAAGCTATCAAGGAGATGCGGGAGGTATCCGCGGCGATCAAGGCGTTGGAAGGGGAGCAGCGGGAGGTGGAGGAGCAGTATAATGACCTGATGCTCCTGGTGCCCAATCCTCCGGCGTCCGACGTGCCCGATGGCGAGACCGACGAGGACAACGTGGAGATCCGGCGTTGGGGGGAGCTTCCGCGCTTCGATTTCGAGCCGAAGGATCACGTGCAGCTGGGCGAGAAATTGGATCTGATTGACATTCCCCGCGGCGTCAAACTGGCCGGAACGCGATTCTATTTTCTGAAGAACGAGGCGGTGTTGTTGGAGTGGGCGGTCTGCCGTTTTACGATGGAGCGCTTAATCGCGAAGGGCTTTGTCCCGATGACCGCGCCGCAATTGGTGAAGGATTTCGCGATGGTCGGGACCGCGTGGTTTCCGATGGGCGCGGATCAGGCGTACCGGATCGAGCGGGACGAGTTGAACCTGATCGGGACCGCGGAAGTGCCGGTCACGGCCTACCATTACGATGAAATTCTCAGCGAGGATGAGCTTCCAAAACACTACGCGGGTTTCTCCACATGTTTTCGTCGGGAGGCCGGAACCTACGGCAAGGATACGCGGGGACTGTATCGCATTCACCAGTTCCAGAAGGTGGAGCAGGTGGTGGTCTGCCGCAACGACGAGGAAACGTCCATCCGGGAACACGAGTTTATTCTGCAAAATGCGGAGGAGATCGTGCAGGCGTTGAAGCTTCCCTATCGCGTGGTCAACGTATGCGGCGGCGATCTGGGGCAGGCGCAGATCAAAAAGTACGACATCGAAACGTGGATGCCAGGTCGAAACGCGTACGGGGAAACACACTCCTGCTCCCGGTTCCACGATTTTCAGGCGCGCCGCCTCAAGCTGCGCTATCGGGATAAGCAGGGCCAGGTGCATTTTGCCCACACGTTGAACAACACGGCCATCGCGTCTCCGCGCATCCTGATTCCCATTTTGGAGAACTATCAGCAGGCCGATGGCAGCATCCTCGTGCCTGAGGCACTCCGACCTTATATGGGCGGGATGGAGCGGATCGAGCGGAGGTAGGGGCATTGAACAACATGGCACCCCTGTCTTGTGAATCACGTAGGCCTCGCAAAGACAATAACAAAGCCATGGTGTCATTGCGAGCGGTAGCGGTGCCATCTCGTTTTTCGTACTTTTGCAAGCGGCTTGGGGGGAATTCCGTTCGGAAACTCATTGACTTTTTCCGAAGACGGTTGTACCTTTTCGACGTTTTCCAGGGGCTGGAAGGGCAACGTTTGATTTTTAATCAACGATTTCGGGAAGGAGGGTTTGATGTTCAAAGGTATCGAGCACGTGGCGATTGCCGCGAAGGACACGGATGCGCTGTCGAAGTGGTACTGCGATGTGCTGGGGTTCACGGTGGTGTACAAAAATGCCAGAACCCCGGCGACGTACTTCGTTCGTGGGGCCGGAGGCAGCATGATCGAGATCATTCCGGCGAACGATGCGTCCCCGGTTGTGCATGACGAGAAAGACGTCGGACTGCGCCATCTGGCGATCACAGTGGACGAGTTCGACGCGGCTTATGCGGATCTGAAGGCCAAGAACGTGTCATTTGTCGCCGCACCCAGAGAGGCCAGCGGGGGCGTGAAGCTCGTGTTCTTCACGGATCCGGAGGGAAACCTGCTCCATCTGATCTATCGTCCGAATCCGTTGTAGCACGAGTCAGGGATCAGAGGTTAGGGGGCAGCGTTTTGCGAGCCGCTCCCACCAATGACCAATCACTACTCACCAATCACCAGAAAGAGAGGAGGATTGCAGGATGCGCACAAAACAGGAAATGCTTCAGTTGGTCGCCGATACCGGCGCGGTGGCGGTGCTTCGAATTCCCGATCCGGCGCAGGTGATGCCCGTTTTCGAGGCGCTGAAGGATGGGGGCGTGAAGTGCATCGAGATCACGATGAGCACCCCGAACGCCATCGAGGTGATCGCGGAGCTGGCGAAGACCGTGCCGGAAGATATCGCGTTGGGCGTGGGAACCGTGCTGGACCCGGAGACCGCGCGGGCCGCGATTCTGGCCGGAGCGGAGTTCGTGGTCGCGCCCACTACGAATTTCGACGTCATCAGAATGTGTCAGCGTTATGACAAGGTCGTTATGCCGGGTGCGTTTACCCCCACGGAGATTCTGGCCGCGTGGGAAGCCGGTGCGGACGTGGTGAAGGTATTCCCGGCCAGTCTGGGCGGCCCTGGACTCATCAAAGCTATCAAGGGACCACTGCCTCAGATCACGTTGCTTCCCACGGGCGGCGTCACTATTGAGAATGCGGCGGAGTTCATCCGGGCAGGCAGTATCGCGGTGGGCATCGGGGGAAAGTTGATAGATAAGCAGGCGATGGCTGAGGGGAAGTTCGAGATCATCCGGGAGAAGGCCCGCAAGCTGGTCACGTCCATTGCGGCGGTCAAGCGGTGAGTTGGTGAATGGTGGGTGGTCTCGGTCGTCTCGTTCCCACGCTTCTGCGTGGGAACGAGGATTCGACACTCTGCGCCACCAAGCCCAAGATCAAGTTGTGACCTGACCGAGGGGCCCCATTTTTCTGAATTTTCAGGGAGCCGATTGTGCACGAACAGGCGAGACATTCCGTTGGAGATCGCAAGTTAGGCGATGAGTGGCAGGACTGGGGGGGTGGGGTTGAAGAGCAGGGCTTCGATGAGCGGAGCGGCTTGTTTGTAGGCCTTGCGGCTGTGGGAATGGCGCTTGGATTGGCGGGGATTGCCGCCTTGTGGTATCTGATCCTGCCGCGTCTAACGCAGCTCGATCCAAGGCTTCCGATGGTGGTGGGGAGGATATTCGTCGGTGTGCTCGGTCTAATCGTGCTCTATTTCGGACTGATCATTGGCTCGGCCGCGACGGGCCGCAATCTCCTCCCCCCTCCGTTGAAGTCATGGACGCTGATGCGTTTTTTGGTTCCTGTGGCCTTGTCCATCGGGCAGCGTCTGGGGCTCTCCAAAGATCGCGTGGGAAGCTCCATCATCCGGTTCAACAACGCGCTGACTCAGGCGGCGTCCAAGCCGATGGAACACCGCGTGCTGATTTTGCTGCCCCGATGTCTTCGAAAGCCGATTCTGGAGCAGATTCTCCAATTGGGGGAGCGATCCCACTGTGAGACGGCTACGGTGGGCGGCGGCACCGCGGCG
>MVCQ01000035.1 GCA_002059205.1 Candidatus Latescibacteria bacterium 4484_107 | reverse complement strand
GTTGTGCTTCAGCATCCTTCAGTGTTGAATTTATCATACCCGCAAAACACGTAATAGGAGCCGCGCAACAGAGGAGGAGAGGAACATGAAGATAGCGCTCAGCATCGGCACGTCGGATGAAGCGGTCCGGTTTGTCAAACAGTTAGGATTACGGCACGTAGTCAGCGGTCTTTCGGGCACGCCGTCCGGCATTCTGGATTTTTCCAGCCTGATGCGAACCCGGACCTTTTTCGAGGCCGCCGGGTTGACGTGGGATGTCATAGAGAATCTGCCAACGACGCACTACGATAAGGTGATGTTCGGCCTTCCGGGGCGGGACGAACAGATCGCCAACGTGTGCACTTCGATCCGGAATATGGGACGCGCCGGGATCGGGGTGCTTCAGTACCAATGGATGCTGCTCGGCGGACTGAGGACCGAGTACAGTCCCACGGGAAGAGGCGGCGCGCGGTACTCCCGCTTTGATTTGGAGGTGTCGCAGCGAATGCCCGCTGCGTCCATGGACTGGTTAGGCGACGGACCGTATCCGCATCTGCCCGACCGGAAATTGAGCGCGGAGGAGGTCTGGGACAACCTCGTTTACTTCCTGGAACGCATCGTGCCCGTGGCCGAGGAGGCCGGGGTCAAGCTGGCGATTCATCCCGACGATGCGCCGATCCCGTCGTTTATGGGCGTGGCCCGAATAATGACCAGCCTGGAGGCGTTGCAGCGCGTGATTGACGCCGTGCCAAGCCCGTGCAATGGACTGGGTTTCTGTCAGGGGACGATTGCGACGATGGCCGGGGTGGACGCAGTGGCGGCCATTCGGCGCTTTGGGGGACAGGGCAAGATTTTCTTCGCGCATTTTCGCAATCCACGGGGCCAGGTGCCGAAGTTCGACGAAGTCTTCCCCGACGAAGGCGATACGGACATGTTCGAGGCGGTCCGGGCATATCGGGAGGTCGCTTTCGATGGGGTCATGCGCATCGATCACTGCCCGGGGGTGATCGGCGACAACGACCGCTCCCATCGCTCCTTTGCGTACCAGGTGGGCTACACTAAAGGGCTTATGCAGGCTGTGGAGGCGATGGACGATTCGACTACGGCGAAGGGAGAAAACGGATTGCAACCTGCCTTGACGGTCAACAAGACAGCGAAAGAACCTCCGGACTATCCCGCGGACGGAGAAAACGGACTGCAGCTTGCTTTGACGGTTAGTTGGCAGCAAGACAGGGACATGATCTTTGCGCAACAGCTCGGCGTCAATCGCATCGTCGCGGAGGTGGACCGCTGGGATGCGGAGACGCTGAGTTCGGTGCGCAACCGGGTGGAGCAGGCCGGATTGAAGCTCGCGGCCATCGAGAAACTTCCGCAGTCGCTGTACGAAAAAGCCATCCTCGGGCTTCCGGGACGTGACGAAGAGCTCGAGCGGGTGTGCCAGGCGATCCGAAATATGGGCGTTGCCGGAATTCCGTTGGTCAGCTATCGTTGGACGTCACCTTGGGACCGGCAATCCGAGGTTGTGTTCAGAGGAAGAGGGGATGCCGTTGTATCCGGGTATGATGAGGCGCGGCCTCCACGGACTTCCTCCTCCGTGGAGCAAAAAGTTACGGCGGAGGCGGTGTGGGACAATCTCACCTATTTTCTGGAACGAGTTATCCCGGTGGCTGAGAAGGCCGGAGTCAAGCTGGCGATCCATCCCGACGATCCGCCCGTCCCTTCGCTCGGAGGGGTCGCCCGGATTTTCCACGATGTGGCGAGCCTGATCCGGCTGTTCGAGCGTGTCCCCAGCCCGTATCACGGGTTGGATCTCTGCGTAGGCACGCTGGCCACGATGCCCGGGGCGGACGTGATCGAGACGATTCGCGAATTCGGTGCGAACAAGCGGATTTTCATGGTGCACCTCCGAAATCCTCGCGGAACAATGCCGAGCTTCAGGGACGGTTTTTTGGACGAGGGCGACGTGGATATGCTTGAGGCGCTGCGGGCGTTACAATCCGTTGGATTTGCCGGTCCGATCCGGGCGGCTTGTCCACCGGAGATGGTCGGCGATACGGTTTGGGGCCACAAGGCGCGCGCCCTCGACGTGGGGTATCTCAGGGCGCTCTTGGAGAGCGTGGAGCGCGACGGCTTCTAACCATGTGTGCTTCTGCGGACTTGCGATCGGGAAACTCTGAAGCGAAAGGAATATTTGAAGCTAAGCAGCCTCCTGCAAAAGTCCGAAAAACGAGAGGACGCCACTTCGCGTACCATGACAAAATGGATTTGTTCTTGTAGGGAAAATTGAAAATTTTTCCCTCATAAGCCGAAGCAATCTTATCAGATAAATTTTTTGCAAGCCGCTGGTAGAACAGACATTGTTGTCTGTTCATCTTTAGGATCATCTATATTCGACTTGGTGAGACAAGGACGGTTAGTGTTCTGTCAAGCCCCTTTTGACGGACTGTCATTCTGAGGAGCGGAGCGACGAAGAACCCCGGCTTTGTTCCTCGTGCGTTCCGCTGACAACGAGATTTTTCGCCTCCGCTACGCTCCGGCTTAGAATGACAACTCGTCAGCTTAGACTTGACAGAGCACTAAACCTACGATTACGATTCTTAACCTCTGCACAATGATTTCTGCTTTATGAGTTTTGCAAGAGCCTCATATTTTCACTGTGTTAGGAAACCAGGAAGTCATGAGAAAAACAAGCCTTCCGAGATTTACTACCATCCTCTCCTGGTTTCCAGGATTCCTTATAGAGAACGCCTGGGAGGAAAAAATATGGGCGAAAACGAACATGCCGAACTCATCCGTGACGAGGATCGCGATTTCTTTGAGTGCGAACTAACCTCGTTTGTCCCCGACCGCGTCTTCGATGCACATTGCCATTTGTGGCACCCGGATCACCGGGAAATGGATATTCCGGACGTTCCACGCATTGCCGGAGCCCAAGAGTACCGGTCGCTGATGGAAGCTTTGTGTCCGGGGCGAAGAATCGCAGAGTTGTTTATTCCGTGGCCGGGTGAGAAGCGCCGGCTCGCCAACGAGTGGACCGCCAAGGAGGTCCGCGCGGAGCGTACCAGCCGGGGGGTGTTTTTCGTAAAGTCGGACGACGATCCGGAGTGGGTGCGGCAAGAGGTTCGGCGTCTCGGTCTGCACGGACTGAAATGCTATCACGTCACGGCGAACGTCACGCCCACCTGGGAGGCGGATATTCCCGATTACCTGCCGGAGCCCTTGGTTCGGGTGGCCGATGAAGAGGGGTGGGTGATTACGCTGCACATGGTGAAGTCGAGGGCCGTGGCCGATCCGAAGAATATTTACTGGATTCGGCATTACTGCGAGACCTATCCGAACATGAAATTGATCCTGGCCCACTCGGCGAGGGGCTTTCAGCCGGCGCACAATCTCGAAGGGCTGCCGAAGTTGACCGGCCTCGACAATCTCTATTTCGATTGCAGCGCCAACTGCGAGCCGATTGCGCATCAGGCTATCCTGCGCATCATCGGTCATAAGAAATTGCTGTTCGGCACGGATTGTCCGGTGTGTTTTTATCGGGGCCGGTCGCTCGGCGTTGCGGATACGTTTCTGTGGCTATACGAAGACACGCCGGTCTGGGGCGAGAAGCACATGCAGATTAAGCCGGTTTTGATCGGATTGGAACACCTGCGGTCCCTCAAGTGGGCCTGCTGGTCGGAAAGGCTCAGTGATCGCGCGGTGGAGGATATTTTTTGGAACAATGCGGCGGACCTGCTGGGAATCGGGAGTGCGCTCGAATGAAATGGGTAGAAGGGGTTACAAAGTTCCTTTAACCGCAAAGACCGCGAAGGAGGCGCTGAGGTCGCAAAGAAAAGACAGGCAGAGATAGAGGCAGAGACCACACAATGCTCCGACGGCAGGATCATCACGGCGTATCACCGACCCGGAGGATTATCTCAGCACGATTGTTGAGGGTGTGATCTGGGAGTTGCCGGTGGAGAATTCGTAAGGATTGAGCACCACGCTCATAGCCAACGAAGCGAATTGGACGTTTATCGGCGTGCCCAAATGGAAGCAGGATCAGGAAGGCGTCCTCTATCCGCCGGTCTGGTCGTACCCAAACTTTGATCCGGATCCGACCCAAGTGCCCAACCACTACGCCCACGAGTTGGCGCGGGAGGATTTCGTGCTTTTAACCTCTTAGCCTCAGGCGAAGGATTGAAGTGCTTTGCGTTCTTTCGGGTTTTTTGAGGATGTTTCGCCCACGGAAAAGGAAATCCTACTGAAATGTGGCGATGAGCTTATTTCTGTGGGATTTTTTATTTTTGGGGCGAAAAACACGTTGACGTTTGCACCCTTATGAAGTATATTTCGGCTTGTGGCGGAATGCCGAATCATTGATAACACTGATATGGACTGATGACCACTAATCCACCCTACCGCACTCCCATCAGAGCGGGATGGGAGGAAGGGATCCGTGTCATCGGTGAAATCAAAGAGCCGCCAATCACCGAAAGCGTTTTGAAATCTGAGACGATGGGGCTACCTGCAATTTGTCAAACCGGTTTTTTCATGATTACAACATAGGGTGTACTTCGTCAATATCGTGAGAAGAGCCTGATTTGACAATGCCCTTGCGGTGTACTTCATGCTGTTTCTCAACATGGCATGAGGGTGCGCGGTATAGCATGCAGGGTTGTTCCCTGACCCCCAAATTTTACAAGGAGGAGAGTATGCCGAAGGAAACGATGACCCCGCGAGAACGCTGGCTGGCGGTGCTGAATCGCGAGCAGCCGGATCGGGTGCCGATGGATTATTGGGCCACGGAGGAGGCTACGGCGAAGCTGATGAAGCATCTAAGGTGTGCGGACGAGCAAGCCTTGGCTGAACGTTTACACATGGATCGGCCAGTCTCCGTGGGGCCGGAATACGTGGGTCCTGCGCTGCCCAAGGATACGGATGTGTTTGGATGTCGTAGCAGGCAGGTGGATTACGGAACCGGCTCTTACTCGGAGTGCGTATATCATCCGCTGGCGGAGTACGAGACGTTAGATGAGATCGAGCGGAACTACACGTGGCCCAGTGCGGACTGGTGGGATTATTCCGGGATCCGCGATCAGATTGTGGGAAAGGAGGAGTTTCCCATCCGTGGCGGCGGCTCGGAGCCGTTCCTGACCTACAAGAATCTGCGCGGTCAGGAGCAGGCTTTTATGGATTTAATCCTCCAACCGGATATGGTGCATTTCTGTCTCGACAAGTTGTTTGATCTGTGCTACGAGAGCACGCGGCGGATCTACGAGCAGATTCCGGGCCAGGTGATGATCACGTACGTGGCGGAGGATTTGGGAGGGCAGGAGGATTTGATGTACTCGCCGGAGCAAATTCGGGAATTTTTTCTGCCGCGGATGAAGCGGATGATGGATCTGGCCCACGAGGCCGGGGCGTATGTGTTTCATCACACCGACGGCGCGGTTCGGAAAATCCTGCCGGATATGATCGAGACGGGGATCGATGTGTTGAATCCGATTCAATGGCGTTGCAAGGGAATGGAAATCGAGGGGCTTCAACGGGATTTCGGGGATCAGATCGTGTTTCACGGAGGCGTGGACAATCAATATACGCTGGCGTTCGGTTCGGTGGAGGAGGTTCGGCAGGAGGTGGCGAACGATCTTCGTATTCTGGGCGAGGGCGGCGGGTACATCCTTGCTCCGTGCCACAACATCCAGGCGGTCAGTCCGCCGGAGAATATTGTGGCGATGTATGAGACGGGGTACGAGCTGGGGTGGACGTGAGAACGAAATGCAGATTTCCAAAGTTTTCGAGACGTTGGAAATCTTTTCTAATGGAGAAATTCTCCCATGCAGACCCTCATTCGGATCAAGCCGCACCACTTTCTGGACATCATCACCTCCTTCGGCGGGGGACAGCGGACGTTCGAGCCGAGTCCATACGGCCACGCGGTCCACACGGTTTCCGAACGCATTCTGTCCGACCGGACGGTCCCATTGGAGTTGGCGCTAGGGATGGACGACATCTGTGCGCCATGCAGGAAGAATCAGGACGGCGTGTGCGTGGATACCATTGACACCAGCTTTCGTCCCGAGGCGCCGTCTTCCAAAGGGGCGTGGAACGAGCGCATTGATCTTCGGTGGTTTGAGCGGTTGGGGCTGAAGCAGGGAGAGCGATTGACGGCCTCGGGAAACGCAGATTTGATGCTCCGCGTCCCAAAACTAAAGCTTACGTTAGAGCCATAGCACTCCATTCTTAGCGAGGAGAAGCATCGCCATGAACTCCAGAGAACGCATTTTAACTGCGTTAAACGTCCGGCAGTCCGACCGGGTTCCGGTGTTCGAGCTGTACATCAACGAGCCGAAAATTGTGGATTTGGCCAACATTCTGAGGCCGGAAGCGGTGGATGTGAAAGCCGGGGAAGATAAATTCGGCGAGGAGCGCGATGAAATTTTGGACCTGTATGCGCTCGTGGTCGAGGTGTTGGGGCTGGATGCGACGTGCTCCAATTTCTCCATCGGTATGGAGTCCATCGGCGAGGGGCGCTGCCGGGATAAATTCGGCACCGTGTATTCTTTGAGTGAACACGGCGAACCGCTTCCCATCGAGGGGCCGATTAAGGAGCGCTCGGATCTGGAGGGATTCGACATGGCCTCCATGGTCGAGCGGTCGGACTTTGCGGGGGTCCAGCATCTCATCGGGAAGGTGGGGAAGGAGAAGGCGCATTTCGTCTGCATCACCGATCCCTTCAAGGTGAGTTGGCGTCGGCGCGGAGGGATGCAGCATCTGCTGATGGACTATGCGCTGGATCCGGAACTGGCGCACGAGATGGCGCGCGTGGCCACGGATTTTGGCATGGCGGCGATCTCCATGGCGGTCGAAGTCGGCGCAGACGTGATTATCCTGCCCGGAGATCTGGCGGGGGAGGAGAACCTCATCATATCTCCCGCGCATTATCGGGAGTATCTCAAACCGTATCACCGGGAACTCGTGGAGCACGCGCATCGAAAGGGAGTTAAAATCGTCAAGCACTCGGACGGAAATGTGTGGCCGATCTTAGACGATTTCGTGGAGGTCGGCTTCGATGGCTTCCACCCGATTCAGCCTCAGTGTATGGACATTGCGGAGGTCAAAGCGCATCTGACCGGAAGGGCTTGCCTTTTAGGAAACATAGATTGCCGTAATTTGCTTCCTTTCGGTACGGAAGAAGAAGTAGAAGAGGCGGTTAGAGAGACGATTGAGAAGGCAGCTCCGGGAGGAGGATACATTATCAGCTCGTCCAATTCGATCCATCCAGGGTGCAAGTCGGAGAACTACATCGCGATGGTGCGGGCGGCGCACAAGTATGGGGTGTATGAGGAGTAAGTGAGAGCGTGAGAGAATGGGAACGTGAGAAAAAGGGAAAGTGAGAGCGTGAGATACCACGACCGATTGTTCTCACTTTTACTCCGTCCCACTTTCATGAGTTTGCGTTTTCTCAGGAATGTGACGGAGGTGGACTCCGTCACATCTGAAGAGCATTTCGGAAATCAATCACTTATGAGATCATGAGGAACAAATGAGCACAGGAACTTCCGTCTTGCGAGGCGGTATTATGGGATTTGGGAGCATCGGTCCGGTACATTTGGCCTCCGTCATGGGTTCGTCGGATGACGGCGTAAAACCATTAGATGGGGCGAGGATTGTTGCGGTAGCAGACCTCGATGCCGAACGGCGCGCTCAGGTGCCGAACGGCACGGCCCGATACGGACATTTCGATGCGTTGATAAACGATCCGGACGTGGACGTGGTGCATATTTGCCTTCCGCATCATCTCCATGCGCCGGCGTGTATTGCGGCGGCCGAACGCGGGAAGCACGTGATTTGTGAGAAGCCGATGGCGCTGGACGCCACGGAGGCTCGGCGGATGCACGATGCCTGTCGCGCGAATGGAGTTACGTTTGGGTTGATCAGCCAGAACCGGTTCAATCCCGAAAAACGCTGGATAAAGGATCGGATCACCTCGGGACAATTAGATGGGCTGGTGCGCTCGGATTTCGTGGTGGATTGGTTCAGAGGGAATGACTACTACGCAGAGCACGACGGCTGGCGCGGCCGGGAGGCATGCGCGCGGGGGGGCGCATTGACCAATCAAGCTTATCACACGTTGGATTTGGTCCTCTGGCTGGTCCAACGTCCCGTGGTCGCGGTGTGTGCGACGGCGAAGACGCGCAAGGATATCCATCCGGACATCGAGGTGGCCGATACGCTTTCGGGATGGTTGCGCTTTGACCAGGGCGCGGAAGCAAAGTTTTTCGTAACTACGTGCGGCGATCCCTCGGATTCCATTCGCATCGCTCTGGCCACGGATGGCGCAAATCCACACCGGGTGGTCGTTGATGGCAATCGAATTCTTGAACAGACGCTTGAACCGGACGCGCCGGTCTTTCCGGAAGATGGCTTCGCAGGGCTTGGAAAAGCCTGCTATGGGATGAGCCATCAGCGTAACATCGCTGTGATTTACGAGGCTATCCGGCGGGGAACAACGCCGTCCATACACGCGGAAGACGGAATTCGGACGCTGGAGGTGATAGATGCCATTCTTGCATCGAATGGACGGGAGATCTCATTGGTGAGTGGTGAGTGGTGAGTGGTGAGTGGTGAGTTTTCTCTCTGCCTTTACCTGTTCTTATCTTTGCCTGCTTTTGGAAAGGAGCATTTTGATGACACCACAACGACCCTGGTCCTGGTATTGGTCTTTGGGCTCGCATGTTTTTGAAAGCCACCATGACGCGATTCGTTCCGCCTGTCAGGCGGCAGGAGTTCACTCTGTGGAAATGCATCCCTTTCAATTTGAAGGGAAAGCCCTTGAGCAACTGGAAGGTTTGGAGCAAGACTACGCGGAAGCCGGTGTTCAGATAGATTCGTTCCATCTGCCGTTTGGCGCTCAGGATGACCTGGCCAACTTTTACGAGACGGAGCGCCGCCGGGCTGTGGAGCGAACGCGCTTTTGGTTAGAGCGGATGCCGGCGCTGAAGGTGCGGATCGCCGTCCAGCATCCTTCGACGAATCGGAGCAGCGTGGATGTGGAGGGACTCGATCCTTTTCTGCGCCAGCTCGGGCGGAGTCTGAAGGAGCTTCTGCCGGTGGCCGAATCTAACGGAGTCCTCTTCGCACTGGAAAATATGCCTCCCGGTCTGGATGGGGGACGGTTCGGTTCGCGGCTCAGGCATTTCGAGCGATTCGTTGCCGAGTTTGGGCATCCGAGTCTCCGGTTTTGTCTCGACACGGGGCATGCGCTGATGGCGGGCGGGCCGGAGGGAGTCGGTTCCTTCTTTGAGGTGATGGCGCCGCGTCTTGCCGCGTTTCATTTGGCGGACAATGCCGGGGATCGGGATTCGCACCTCGCTCCGGGACACGGGTTGGTGGACTGGGATGCGTTCTT
>MVCQ01000034.1 GCA_002059205.1 Candidatus Latescibacteria bacterium 4484_107 | reverse complement strand
TTCTGTATTCATGGTGGTTTTGTTTCTGGGTCAAGCTGTGATGCCGGAGAGTGTGCGGGCGGCGGAGGATGCCGATGTACGGGTTTATATGAACGATGGGAGTGTATTCTCCGGCAAATTGGTGGAACTCGGGCCGGAGTTGATCATCGTAAAGAAAAACCGCGAAATCTTTACGTTTGAAGTCGGGCTGGTAAAAAAGGTGGTCACGCTGGAATCTCTCGGGAAGGCGGCTAAGATCGTTCCGGTCCGAACGTTTCCTCGTCTGGGATTTCTTGCGGGCACATTCGCCGGTGCGACTCTGGCCTGGTGGGGATTCGACAGTGCGGCGAACAAGGAGAAGGAGGCCGACGTGAATGCGCGCGCGGTCCCGCCGCTGCTCGCCCGGGCGAAAGAGTTGAGGGACGATGCCGATACGGCCCGGCTCGTCGCCTGGGGCGCTACGCTCGTTGGTGCGGCTTGTCTTGTGGTGGCACTGATCCCCGAATGGACAGAGAAGCGGGTGTTCCCGGATCGGGTCGAGGTGGGATGCAAGTCCTTGAAATTCGCTTACTCGCTTTGTTTTTAGTTTGCTAACCACGATGTTTTTGAATTTACGAGAGGGGATGAGCGATGAAAAGAGCGACTTTTGTTCGAGTGGGCATGGCATTGATTCTGTTGGGGATCGTCGCGGGATGCGCCACCACGGGAGGAGGCGAACGCGCGGTGCCGGTCATTCCGGCGGGAAAAGGAGTTTTGGTGCTTGAGGCGGGAGGCATCGGGGAGTTGAATTTCTCGGTCTTCGATCAGGAGACCGGAAAAAAGGAGGGGTCGTTCTACGGTCTGGATGCCTATTTGAAGCCGGGACGCTATCGGGTGGAAGTGGAGACGGATTTTACCTACCCGGACCTCAGAAGGGTAGTGCTCGACGAGATAGCGATTATTGAGGGGCAGGAAAAGCATGTGATAGTCCCTGTGGGCCGCTTTATGATCAATGTTATGCAGCAAAGCGATGCGGGTGGAAACCAGAAGGTTCGGTTGCCTTTTCGCGTGTACGATTATGGAAGAAAAAGCGTGCTTCTAGACCGGGGGATGACTTCTACCCAGGTGAAACACTTTATCGCACCTGTAGGTACATACAAGGTGGAGCTTACGCCCAGAATTTTAAGCGAACGTGGATCGCACATAGAGCATATCATTAAAACGATCGAGGTGCGATTTGGATCGGTTTATCCGCTTATGATTCAATTGGGTGAGGCTCCGAAAGCACAGCCCTCTCAACAGGACGAGTAGGCGCTCTTCGAGTTCGCAGGGGACCTTTTTTGGCGCAAGGCCGGGAAGGGGAAAAAGAGGTTTTGCCCGCTCCATGGGTTTTTTATCGGAGTCTGTGCTTCGGTCCGAAAACTCAACTTGAAAATAAAAGGGGGGATAGCATGAATAGATATGCTGTATTGGGGATGTTGCTAAGCCTTCTCTTGACCGTCGGGATCTCGAGTCCATGGGCTGAGAGCGAGGGTATCCAGGCCACGATCATCGACCGGGCAGGCACTCGATTTGAGGTCTCATCGTTTCAGTACCATGAGCATGACACCTTTTCCTTCTCGAGAGGAACAGAGTGGAAGACGTTGAAGTTCCGGAGGATCGAAAAGATCGAATTTTTGGGGGGACGGAGTGATGAAGAGCCTCCGATCAGGGTCACCCTGTTGGACGGAAAAACACTGGCGGGGACCGTGCGGGTCGGAGGAGCGGGATCGGGCGGCTATACGTACGGCACGAGTTCGCCTACGTTTACGGGAAAGACGAACTTGGGGAAGTTCGTTATTTCTCTCAAGGATATTAAAGAGGTGATCTTCCACCACGAGAAGCAGGCGGTGAAGAGATGTCCCACGTGCGGCCGGAAGTTCGAGCAGGAGGGGTATCGCTTCTGCCCTTATGACGGGACCAAATTAGAGGCTGTGAACGAAGATACTACGAAAGTGAAAGCTCCTCAGCCGTCGAAGGAATAGGAAGGGGAAACGGAGTGGGCATGCTCCGGAAACAGGCTAGTGCTTTGTCAACCTTAAATTGACGGGTTCGATGGTGATAGACCTCCGAGGTCTGCCAGACGTCGGAGGTCTTATCTATCCGTCAAGATAAACTTGACCGAGCACTAGTGGTCTGTCAAGAGTGATTTGACGAATAAAGCCAAGCAAAAAACGGGCAAAGGATTGCCCTCCTGCAAAGGCGCGTAGGAGGCGAATCCCTTCGCCGATCAGGGAACTCCATATCTACAAATTTCTATCCACCAAGTTAAGCTTGACGGAGCACTAGAAGGCCAGAGGGATTATCTGAAGACGATGATAAATCGGGAATTTATGCTCCTGGAAG
The DNA here is from genome assembly GCA_002059205.1 of Candidatus Latescibacteria bacterium 4484_107. Classification (GTDB taxonomy): domain Bacteria; phylum Latescibacterota; class 4484-107; order 4484-107; family 4484-107; genus 4484-107. Next base: position 9,554 of record MVCQ01000034.1, on the reverse strand, counting down.
CCAGGGAGCAGGGAATAGATCAAAGCGAATCGCTGGTACAACAATTGGAATGGCAGAAGAAAAAGAGAGTGATCGAGGCGTTCTGCGAGAAGGAGAGCGGTCCCAAGCTCGAAGTTTCCGAAGAAGAGATGCGTCACTGCTTTGAGGGGGAGGGGTTGGGGCGGGCGGTTAAGATGCGCCACATTGCGGCCAAGACGGAGGACGACGTCCGGACGGTTTTGAAAGAGATTGAACAGGGCCGAAGCTTCGAGGAGGTGGCTCGGGAGCGGTCGCTGGATCGAAAGAGCGCGGAGAAGGGCGGGGTTTTGGACGCATTTTATGCGAAGGACGAACTCGGTGAACTGATTGGAGCGCGGACTGTTTCTATGGAGATCGGTCAGATTTCGGAGCCGATCCGGGGCTATGAGGTTATTCAGGTGATAGCAGAAAAGCCCGTTTCGTTCGAGCACTGGAAAGCGTTGTTGGAGCAAAGACTCAAAGCCAGAAGTTTTCCGAAGCATGGGATGCGCACCTGGATCGTTTGAAAGCGGCCGTTCATCTCAGACTCAAACATGATAGCATAAAGCTCCTTTTGGCGCGAGCGGCGGCATCCGGGGCCGCGCAGGATTTGTCCGAGCAGGAGCGTGGGATCGCGCTTTATGAGTATGACGGGGGAGGGCACATTACGCTGGGAGATTTTGTGGATGCGGAACAAGGGAGGGCCAGCTATTCGACCGACTGATAGAGCAACTTCGAATTAAGTATGAAGGTCGGGTCAATTATTTCAAGGAACACTTGAAGGAGGCGGTGCGCGAGGCCGCATAGATGGCGTTCGGGGACAGTAACCATGTTTCAATTACAGAGGAGAGCGTGTTTTTAAGGCGGCGATTTTCAGACACTGGGAAGGATAGTAGCTTCCCTTGGAGTGCTTCGAGGATGCCCCGATGTTCAACGTTTCAACAAAAAATGGCCATTTTTTTCTTTTCGAATGAAAAAATGCTTGACAAGCCGGAAACGATAGTATATATTAAGACCCGTTTGAAGAGCGTTTAGATGTTTAGATTTTAAATATGGTTCTGGAGGACCGTCAAATGTTCACCCTAAAAGAAAGGAGTTGCAGCGATGAGACGGTTTCCTAAGATTTTTGGACTCGTAGGTGTTCTGGCGCTTGCTTTGGTTTTGCCTGCTCAGGCGGCTTTTATTTACAAGACGGGTGCGCGCCCGGCGAGTATGGGCGGAAGTTTCGTAGCCGTAGCGGACGATGCCAATGCCATTTTCCTGAATCCAGCGGGCTTGACGCAACTGTCCGGGAAAGAACTGACGACCACATACACGAGGCTTTTTCCGTGCGTTGAGGAAGACAAACTTCATCAGGGGATGGTTGGCTTCGTGCTCCCTATGGGCGGAGCCGGCGTGCTCGGTCTGGGCTGGCAGACGTTTATGAGCGACCTGTGGAACGACAATGCCTTTACGCTATCCTTTGCACGGGGTATCACAGAGAGTCTGAGTATGGGGCTGAATGTGCGGGGAATGATGTGGAACGCGGATGTCCCGGCGGGGGATCCCGTGGAGGGGTCTTCTGGGCTGAAGATCGGCGCGGATCTCGGTGTGCTGTGGCGCTCGCCGTGGCAGATTAAGGCCGGGCTTTTCGTGAAGAATCTCAACCAGCCTAATGTGGCCGAAAATACCTCCATTGATGGCGGGAAACTTCCGATGGAGATTCACGCGGGCATGGCGTATGCTTTGATGGAGACCCTGGTCTCGGCGCAGTTGATCACGGTAGATGGAGACATGCGTTTTACAGGAGGTGTGGAGCGGCAGTTTGCCGGCACGGGCTTATCTCTGAGTGGGGGATGGGCCGGTGGAGAAGATATGGAGAGTCGGGTGAATATGGGTGTGGGGTATCAACTTCGGAAGATTGGTATGCAGGTGAGTTATCTACTGTACGGAGATACGTTCAACACCGAAGTTAAGGACGGAGATTACAGCGTCTCATTTGGGTACAAGTTCTGAAAGTGCGGAGTGGGAAGTGCGGAGTTCTGTATTATACATTATCCTCCGCACTTTGCACCTTTTTGAGGGGAGGTGTATTCGATGCCGGTACGCTTAGTAGCCGCTTTAGTAGCTTTGGCTTTGGGGGTGAGTCTTTTTTTGCCAGTTCCCCAAAATTTGAAGACGCACTTTGAGAACGGGCAGTCTTTCTATGCGATCGGGGAATATGAGTATGCGATCAAGGAGTACGCCAAGATCGTGAAATTTCATCATAAGGCGGTGGACGTCGATCAGGTTCGTATTGAGATTAGCGAGACCTTGACGTTGCCGATTCAGGAGGCGGCTTGGTATCAGCTTGGAAATAGCTATAAGAAAAGCGGGGAGTATGACAAAGCGATAGAGTCCTATCGCAACGTATTGAAGGGCAACGTTCCGGAAGGGTTCAAGGCTACGGTGCAGTATCAGATTGCCGACACCCGGTTCGCTCAGGAGGAGTATGGCAAAGCTGCCAAGGAATATGGGAGCTTTGTGGCAATGTTCCCGTCCTCCAATTTAGTAGATAAGGCTTACTTCTATCAAGGGTGGAGTTTCTTCAAGAACGGGGAGTATGACGAGGCGGTCTCTGTGCTTAGAAGTATGCTCGTTCAGTACCCGGAGAGCAAATATGCTGCGGATGCGCAGTTTCGGATTGCCAGTTGTTATTTCGAACAGGGAAAATATGAGGACACGGTTAAAGAGGCCAAGTTGGTTCTAGAGCAGTATCCGGAGAGCGCTTCGGTTGCCAATGCCGAGTACCTCCAGGCAAATAGCTATGAAAAAATGGGCCGCTATGACGATGCCATTATAGCCTATCAGGACGTGATTGATCTGTACGACAAGATGTTTGAAGTGTTGCGTTCGTCATTTCGTGAGGGGCGCAACGTGGATTTTGAGGAATATGAGCGGCTTTTCGAGAGTTCCTTTCTCAAAATCGCGGACATATACAGGGAACAGAAGGGAGATTACAGCAAGGCGTACGATACGTATGTGACTGCGCAGGAGACCGTCCGGGAGTATGATTATAAGGCCAAGCTTCAGAAGCTGATTGGCGATAATTACTTAGCTTGGAAAAAATATGACAAGGCCGTCACGGCTTATACGCAAGTAATGACGAACTATCCCAATAGTCCTTATCCTCCGCAAGCGCAGTATCAGGTAGGGGAAAGCTATTATTATGCGGGGGACTATGAGCGGGCGCGGACCGAATATTTAGCCCTGTTGGAGAAATTTCCGGATACGGATACCGAGCTTCGGGCACAGGCTTTGTATAGTGCGGGCCAGTGTTCTGAGGACATGAAAAAAATTGAAGAGGCCCTTGAAACGTATCACCAGGTGTTGTCGAATTATCCGCGTTCTTACTATGCTCCGATATGCATGTTGAGGGTGGGGCGTGCGGCGTACGACAAGGGAGAGTATGAGGCGGCGCTTGAGTGGTATCGGAAGCTGGTGCAGGATTATCCGGAGTCGGAGCAGGTGGACGTGGCCAACTATTTTTCGGGATTGGTGCTGAAGAAGCAGGGCAAAAACGGCGAGGCCATCGAAGCTTTTAACCGGGTAAGCAAGGAGGCGGGGGAGTTCTATGTGGTTTCGCAGACTGAGATTGCTTTACTCTACGCCAGTGATAAGAAGGGAGACGAGGCTGAGAAGACGTTGATGGCCTTGCTGGAAAGCGTGGCCGGTGACGAGAAACTGGAGTCTCAAACTCATTCTCGTATCGCTCAGGTGTATTTAACTCAGGAGAAGTATCTTCAGGCTGTGGAACAATACTCGATCGTAATCAAGCGTTTTCCTCAAAGCCCTTATGTGATGGATGCTTACTACGGTCGGGGGTCGGCGTACCATAAATTGCTACGCTTCGACAAAGCGATCTCAGATTATAATACGCTATTGGGGTTAGAGCCTGATTCAAGACTCGAAACGCGGACAAAGTTGGCGTTGTCTCTAGTGTATTCGGCGATGGATCGCACCGAAGAGGCACGAGGCTTGCTTCATGAGGTATCCGAGGGAGCGTATCCCGCGCTGGCGCGGGCGGCAAGGATCCAATTGGTGTCGCTGGCGGAGAAGGGCGATCCGCGCAAGGCCGTTGAAATCTACAACGATCTTTTATCCGGCGCCACAGACGATCAGGAGCGGGCGATTGTGCTGGCTCGCCTGGCCAACGTCTATTATAAGCTTGGACGCTACCAGGAGGCGATAGATGCCACCCGAAGGCTGGTTCAGGTCAGCGATAAACCGGAGGGGATCGCATCGGGCCACTGTATCGCGGGCAACAGCTATATGAAGATGAAGCGTTACGAAGAGGCGATAAAAGAATACCGCCAAACGGTGGACAAATATCCTCAGACTATGGTAGCTCCTACCGCGCTGTTGCAGATCGGTTTTGCGTTTCATTCGTTGAACGCTGAAGCCAGTGGAGCAGAGCGGAAGGCAGCACTTCTGAGTAAGAGTATGTCGGCGTTTGAGGAATTTTATACGAAGTATCCCGATGCCAAAAAGGCGCCGCTTGCTTACTATTATGCCGCGTGGGGGGCTTACCAAAAGGGGGATTGGCAGAAGGCATCCGATACATTCCAGGGATTGGTGGATCATTTCCCCAAGAGTTCGTATGCTCCGGAGGCTCAGTTCCGTGCCGGGGAAGCACTTTTCAATATGAAAGAATATGCCGAGGCCTACGATCTCTATCAGAAAGTTGTTGATCGGTATCCAAAGTCCGAGTGGGTGGACGATGCGATCTACAACCAGGCATGGTGTTTTGTGAATCAGGGCAGAAAAGAAAAAGCGGTCCCCTTCTTCGAGAAAATCGTGGAAAAATATAGGGACGGATATTACGGTCCTCGCAGCCAGTTTAGTTTGGGGGATTATTACTACAACCTGCAGGAGTATGAGAAGGCCACGGCCGAGTATGAGAAGTTCCTGCAGTTGTACCCTAATAACAAACGCGCCCGTCGAGCGCAGTTGCTGTTAGAGCAGTTGGGGGAGATCAAGGCCTATAATCTTTACAGCGAGGGGGAGAAGCTTTTCGACAAGGAGCAATTCAAAGAAGCGATCGCTGTGTTTCGGAAGGTAAGAGAACGGTATCCGAAGAGTTCAAGTGCGGTTAATTCTTTGGTGAATATCGGCGCGGCGTACGAGGCGCTGGAGGACTACGAGCAGGCAGCTGAGCAGTACCGAAGCATTGTGAAACAGTATGGTGACGAGGCTAAGTTCCTGGATCAAGTGAAGTTTGCTGAGGGTCAGTTGAAGCAGTTGTTGGAGGCGAAGGTGATTTCTATGAAATAGGGTCCCTTTTGTGCGGCCCACTGTTATAGAAGCGCTGGAAGCAGCAAGGGAGTTAGAGGAAGTATCCGATGCTAATGTTCGATCACTTATACTGAATTATTCATGAATTCGGTCCGGATTCCAATTTGCAATTGTGCAACAATGCATTGCGGAGTTTCGTCCTCATACGCGTGAATAATTTAGGCTAAGTGGTTTACTTTAGCATCTTGCCCGTAACCCAAAGAAGAGGAGGTCAGAAGATGATCCGATTGTTCCAAGACGGGGGTCCTTTTATGTGGGTGTTGCTGATTTGGTCCATTATGGTGATTGGTTTCTTTCTGGAACGCTTAGTCACCTACATCCGGCTGAGAAAAGAAGGAGAGATCGCTGAAGTGACCGGCGACCTCGTCGCCCAAGTGGAGGGCGGAGCCTCTCTGGATGAGGTCATGGAGCATTGTAGGGGACTGAAGCGGCTTGAGGGAGAGGTCTTCGGGATCGGCGTGGAACGCTATGAGCACCTCTCGACCGAACGGCGGACATTGGAGGAGATGCGGGCCGAGATGAACGGCACGGTAGAACGGGCAGCATTGGGCTATTTGGAGCGCTACTTGCCCGTGTTGCAGTTTGTGGCCAGTACGTCGGTACTGTTGGGACTGCTCGGAACAGTCCGTGGGATGATCGTGGCGTTCCGGGGCATCGCAGAGAAGGGGTTGGGAGAGCCTACGATCGTGGCGGCCGGCATTTCCGAGGCCTTGATCACCACGGTGACGGGCTTGAGCATCGCCGTTCCGGCGCTGGCGGTCTATGCGTACTACAGCGGTCGGGCAGAGAGCAAGGCCATTCAGTTCGAGCCTTACGGACATCTCTTCGTGGATGCGCTGCTTAGAAGACTTAGTAGAAGCCAGGCGACCGCTGCAGCAGAGGCTTAGACTTTACACAACGGCACACTGACTGTCAGCACTGAACTTGCTGTCGTTGTCTGTCGTATCTTTGTTGAAGGAGGGGGGGAGGACTATGATCGAAAGAAAAGCTGGAAAAAAGGAAGCGACCTCCGGTCTCAACCTGACCCCGATGATTGATATTGTGTTTCAGTTGTTGATCTTTTTTATGGTGACGGCCGTGTTTGCCATCACCCCGGGGCTCGATATCAAACTGCCGGAGGCCGAGGAGTCCGAAAATCCTGAGAAGGAGAACCTGTTTATCGTCATTGATGAGCAGGGCGCGATGAAACTGAACCATAAGAGCGTTACTTACGCCAACTTGAAGCATGAGCTTATGGAGAAGCGGAAGCTTTTGGATAACACGACGATGATCGTTATTCAGGCCGATGAGAAAGTTTTCCATGGTCAGGTGGTAAAGGTCATGGATATCTCGAAGTCAGCCGGGATCACTGATCTGGTGGTGGCCACGGAACCGAAGAAGAGATGAAGACTGCTCGATCCGGTCCTTATTAAGTGGGATGGCACCTTATTTAGGGGAATGGACCGAGGGACCATTCGACTTAAATCGGAGTGGAAAGGAGGAGAGGCGCTTTGGAATTTGTGCAACTTATACGATTGATCCTCTTGCTTGGCGCGGCGGTCATGGTCATTACTGGGATTTTCGTCCGTCAGCACAGAAGGCTGTTGATTATGCTGGCCGTCTCCTGCACGTTGCATTATACCTCGGTGGAAATTTCAAGACTTCTTACGGGGAAGGGTGCTACCGTGGAGATGCATCATGTCCGGTTTGTGGCACCGCCGCCTATTATGAAGAAAAGCTTTGACTTAGCCAAACGGCCGTGAGATGGTGAGCTTAACGGAAGGGGCTACACCCGTACAGGAGGCAGTCAATCTGGAGACCGAGTTGTTGAGTATGGGAGATTTGGATACGGGACGCTATAAGGCGATCATAGTTCAGGATCCGGAGAATAAGCGCAACCTGAAGGGTTTTTTTAATATGACGCTGGTGAAATATAATTTTCAGGATACCAACCGGGATACGTATCCTATGGCGATTCCCAATCTGATCCAGTATCTCAACGACTATACAAACATCCGTGCCCGGATTGAAGGTCAGAAGATCGAATTGAGCGATAGAGAGCTTTTCAGTGCTCCATTTATCTACATGACGGGGTACGACGCCGTGGTCAGTCTCAGTGAGACGGAAATCGAAAATTTAGGGGAATATCTGCGAAACGGCGGATTTTTGTTTGTGGATGATATTGCTCCGAATTTGGATAAAGACGGCAACATAGGAGGGGAGGAAGCGAATCCTCAACGCGGGTTAAAGGGTACTGCCTTTGACCAGCAGATGAGAGCCGTCCTGAAGCGGGCCTTGGGATCTGAGGCGAAGTTTCAACGTATCCCCAAGAATCACGAACTGTTCCACGCATTCTACGACTTCAACGACGGCCCTCCTTTGGGCGGTGCGACCGGAGGGAATGTCACCGATTTAGAGGGAATTTATATTCGAGGCCGATTGGCTGTTGTGTTCAGCGATTTGAACCTCAGTTGGTACTGGGGGGAGAAGAATGTGTCGGGACGGGAGCGAGGCCTGCAATTTGGTGTCAATTTGATCGCTTACGCGCTGACGCAGCCGGGCGGAATCGCCAACATCAGCGAATATACAGCCGAATGAGAAGTATATTCTATTCTGATTTGCCGGTAGGTAAAGCGTCCTTGTGGCGGTTTACAGTACCTTTTCCCACGTAAAAGGCCATCGGGTTTTTTCAAAATTCCCGATGGCCTTTGTTATTCTGGTGCCAGGCCATCGGGTTTTTTCAAAATTCCCGATGGCCTTTGTTATTCTGGTGCCGAGGGCGGGAATCGAACCCGCAAGGGCAGTAAAGCCCAACGGATTTTAAGTCCGTCGCGTTTTCCATTTCGCCACCCCGGCATATTTCCAAAATTGATTTTTTTGCTTCGCTTCGTTCGCAATGGCAACATGGCGCGGTTATTGCCATTGCGATAAACGAAGTGACGAAGCAATCTCATCAAATAATACTTTTTCAAAACTTTACAAGGAAGCCTCCCCGGAGACAAACGCCTTGATATGGGAGACCACATACTCCTGCTGCATTTCCGTCAACTCCGGATACACGGGAAGCGCCAACGTTTTCCGCGCGGCGCGCTCCGATTCCGGGAAATCGCCCTCGCGGTAGCCTAAGTGCTGATAGCATGCCTGGAGATGAAGCGGTACCGGATAATAAATCTCACAGCCGATTTCCTGATTTTTCAGATGCGCCATCAAGTCATCTCGACACGCAACCCGAAGCACATATTGATTGTAGATCGAGACATTGAACGGCTCTATATACGGAGTTTCCACGTTCACATCGGAGAATGCGGCATCGTAAAACGCTGCATTCCGCCTCCGTGCTGCGCTCCATCCTTCCAGGTAGCTTAGTTTTGTCGAGAGCACCGCAGCCTGGAGGGCATCGAGGCGACTGTTTATTCCCACTACCTGATGATAGTACTTCGGTTTGCTCCCGTGCACACGCAACACCCGGATCCGCTCCGCTATCTGCTCATCGTTCGTGACCACCATCCCGCCATCCCCGTATCCCCCTAAATTCTTAGACGGAAAGAACGAAAAACATCCCAACTCCCCGATCGTTCCCGCCTTCTTTCCCTTATACGTGGCGCCGATGGACTGGGCCGCATCCTCCACCACTTTCAGCCCATGCCTCTTCGCCACCTCCACAATCGGGTCCATATCCGCCATCTGTCCGAACAGATGCACCGGAAGAATCGCCCGGGTCCGCTCAGTAATCTTCTCCTCTATCTTTTTTGGATCTATGTTGTAGGTTCGAGGCTGGATGTCCACGAACACCGGAGTCGCGCCCAATCTGGATACCGCACTCGCGGTAGCAAAAAACGAATAGGGCGTGGTGATCACTTCGTCCCCCGGCCCGACGTCCAATGCCATCAATGCCAGCAACAAAGCATCGCTTCCCGACGCTACACCTACGGTGTATCCCGCACCCGAGTACTCAGCAATCTGCTGCTCCAATCCCGTTACTTTCGGTCCTAAAATAAAATGCTGGGACGCTAACACCTCCTCTATCGCGTCCCGAATTTCTTCCCGAATAGTTGCATATTGCGCCTTCAGGTCCAACAGAGGCACGTTCATAGCCGATCTCCACAGTTGATGTTTTGAGCTTGAGAAATTACAGCCCGGCGATGCTTTGTGCAAGAATGATAAACGTCGCCAATTGTCCGAGAACCGCAGAGGTATCCCGAACGATCTCCCACCAATCCCTCTCCGCCTTCTCCGGAACAAAGATGGTATCCCCGGCCTCCACC
>MVCQ01000033.1 GCA_002059205.1 Candidatus Latescibacteria bacterium 4484_107 | reverse complement strand
GATTTGAAGGTAGCTCAGTTCTCACTCGATGAGTTGATCTTCTCCTACCGGGAGATGGGTAAAGAAGAGGATGCTTTGGCTTACCTAGAGGATGTTGCAGCAAGGTATTTCAATAGCTCCTTGGGAGATGCCGCTTTGCGGGCCAGCGTCCCGGTGCTCTCCAGATTGGGCCTTGGCGAGAAGGCGTTAACTCGAGTTTCAGATCTCATAAGGAGGTTTAAAAGAACAACGTGGGAGAGGGACCTGCTTTTCGAGAAAGGGATGATCTACAAATATAATCTGGGAGAGCACGAGAAAGCCGAGCAGGTTTTCCTGGATTTCGTCCAGAGCTATCCTGATGATCTGGTCAGTGAGTTTGCCAGGTTGGAACTGGGTTATGCCCCGACTCAACTGGGTAGAGAAAAAACAGGCGAGCAAAGGGTAAGCGGTGTTAACCTCTTCCAGAGCTATCCCAATCCCTTCAATGCGGAGACGCTTCTTGGGTTCGCCTTGCCTCAAGCCACCTCTGTAAAGTTGGTGATCTACGATGTGCTGGGACAGCGCGTCAGGACGTTAGCCGATGGAGAGATGCCCTCAGGGGTTCATCGGGTTGTCTGGGATAGTAAGAATGAGGCAGGCCGGGAAGTCTCCAGCGGGATTTACTTCTGTCGGCTGGAGGGGGACGGAGGGAAGTTGCTCCAGGTGAGGAAGCTGGTCTTGCTCCGGTAGGCAAACCCCTATCGCCCAAAAAAACGAAAGCCACCTCAGTTGACCGAGGTGGCTTTCATTTTTTTGTGAAGAAATGGTCCGTATTCGAAACATAAAGATGCCTAAGGCGTAAACTCTTTTCCTCCGGCTACACCCGCTCCATCGCTTCCACCACGAGATCGCCCACTTCGCTCGTGGAATAGCCCATCTTCCCGGCGGACATGCTTTTCAGCCTGATGCTCAAAGACTATATCGGTAGTTTCCGAACCCGGAATTGGGTCTCTTCAAGCGAGACTATCGCTCCTTCGAGTAGATCCCCCTCAATCAGTGGTAAGGCTGTCTTCAGAATCCTTGAGCTCACCTGGGGCTTTGCATCGCCGACTCTCAGCGAGATGACGCTGGGATGGTTAAGGCCACTCTGGGCGATGAGGGCAGAAAAATCCAAATCCTGGGTCACGATGACGGATTCTTCGTGGCGCGCCCGTTCAATAATCTCCGCATCAGAGGCATAGGCCGGAAGCACCTCCGTTACCCGGTGGATTTCATATCCCGACGCCTGCAATTCGGCCACGGTTATTGGGGAGATATGCACGTCTGCAAGCAGTCTGAGTTTCATGGGAGCTACCCTACCGCTACTCTCAGCGGCCGATGATATTCGCTTGCCAACCACGCGGCGTACTCAATGACCTGATGAAAGTCGGCTTCCTCGAGCTCTGGATAGGCCGCCAGGATCTCCGCATGGGTCATCCCGGAAGCCATCAACTTCAGCACAAAAGCCACCGTGATGCGCATGCCCCGAAGGGTTGGCTGGCCCATGCAGACTTCAGGATTGATGGTGATTCGATCTAATGACTTGGCCATGATCGTTCTCCTTGTTTACCCGCCGAGTGGGTAATTCCAATTTATGCCATGCTCTGAGCCCTCTCGTTCCACTACACCCGCTCCAACGCTTCCACCACGAGATCGCCCACTTCGCTCGTGGAATAGCCCATCTTCCCGGCGGACATGCTTTTCAGCCTGATGCGCACCACCTCTACGATCGCCTTTTCCAGGATCGCGGAGGCGCGTGTTTCTCCGAGATATTCCAGCATCATCTGAACGGCTGAGATCGCGGCCATCGGGTTGATCACGCCCTTACCAGTGTATTTCGGCGCGGACCCGCCGATCGGCTCGAACATGGACACCCCGCCCGGATCGGGGTTGATATTCCCCCCTGCGGCAATACCCATCCCGCCCTGGATCATCGCGCCCAGGTCGGTGATGATGTCGCCGAACATGTTGTCCGTTACAATCACGTCGAACCATTCCGGGTTCTTGACCATCCACATGCACGTGGCATCCACGTGGGCATATTCCCGATGGATGTCTGGATAGTCCATCGCGCCGATCTCATGAAAGGCCCGCTCCCACAGGTCAAAGGCAAACGTCAACACATTGGTCTTTCCGCAGAGGGTCAGGGACTTCTCACGGTCCCGCTTCCGGCAGTACTCGAAGGCATAGCGCAGACAGCGCTCCACGCCTTTTCGGGTATTGATCGAAGTCTGGATCGCGACTTCGTCCGGATTGCCTTTTTTCAGGAATCCTCCGGATCCGGTGTAGAGGCCTTCGGTGTTCTCCCGCACCACCACGAAGTCAATGTCCTCCGGCCCTTTGTCCTTTAAGGGGGTGTCCACGCCGGGATAAAGTTTTACCGGACGCAGGTTGATGTATTGATCCAGCTCGAACCGAAGCCGGAGCAGGATGCCCTTCTCCAGAATCCCCGGCTTTACGTCGGGATGGCCGATGGCTCCGAGATAGATCGCATCGAATTGCCTCAGTTCCTCCACGGCGGAATCGGGAAGGACTTCGCCCGTTCGCATAGTGCGTTCTCCGCCGAAGTCATAGGTCTCCGTCTCGTACTCGAAACCGATCTTCCGGCCGAGTGATTTCAGCACTTTCAATCCTTCAGCCACCACTTCCGGGCCGGTTCCATCTCCGGGTATAACTGCTACTTTGTACACCGTCGCCTCCTCTTTAATGGGTAATGAGCAATGAAGAACACCCCCTCTCCTCTATGAATCGGACGGCGGGGATTATGCTTCATTGCTCATTGTTTTCTCTTTCTCCATCTAACCAAACTCTTTGTTTCTTATGCGCCACGTACAAGCTTATGGCCAGACCGCCGTAAAGCACCGCCACGGTTACGAGAAACATCACCCACGTCGCAGACAGCCATTTGGTCAGCAGAAACAGCAATATCGCTGAGATCGGCAGGGAAATTTTGAGGAATGCCCTGCGATCCATCAGCAGCACCCCGAGGTTGAGGATGCCGATCACGACGACCCAACCGCCGACGAACAAGGCCCAGTGCGGATAGTTCTCATAGGGCCGGCTTATTTCCTCGATCAGTGACCAGACGATGATGCCGCCCAACAGAAGCGGCGTGACCCATTTCACGAACACATCCCACCATTTCCCGATCTTGATTTCCGAGTGGCGGTTGACGTATTCGCGGAATTTGCCGGTTCCGAAGATGTACGCGATGACCACGGCCTCCATAAACCCGATCGCCACCAATCCGTAATTGTTGACGAAATGATCCACGATGTCCAGCCAATACAGCCCCGCACCTGTGGTGAAGAGGAGCCCCAGGGCAAAGGCGATCCCGGAGATCAGCCACGTGGCCGTCTTTTGTTTGATGCGCCAGCGATCCCGAACAGCGGCTACGATGGCTTCCACCAACGAGAAGGCCGAGTCAATGCCGAGGCTCAGCAGGGTGATGAAAAAGAGCACGCCGAATAGAGCGGGTAGCGTGGGCAGCAGAGAAATCGCGGTGGGGTACGTGACGAAAGCCAATCCCGGTCCGCCGCTGATGACCGTTTCCACCCCCACGTGGGTGGCCTGCGCGAGATACCCGAGGATGCTGAAGACCGCGAATCCCGCAAAATAGCTCGTGCCGCAGTTGGCAAAGGTCGTGATGAACGCGTTGTTGTTGACGTCGGAACGTTTTGGGAGATAGCTGGCGTAAGCGATCATGATGCCGAAGCCCAGGCTCAGCGAGAAGAATATCTGGCCATAAGCCGCCAGCCAGACCCTCGGTTCGAGGAGTTTCGAGAAGTCCGGAGTCAGATAAAATCGGATGCCCTCCATCGCGCCGGGCAGGGTGAGTCCCCGGATCACAAAGACGAGCAGAAGCAGCATCGGGAGCGGCACGGTGATCATCACGACTTTGCCGACTCTTCGCACGCCGCGACACACGATCCAGATCACGGCTCCCCACGTGAGGATCAGACCCAGGACCACGTGCCATTGGATGCCGCCCCATTGTCCCGGGCCTTCGCTCAAATGGAGCACCCTTTTGAAAAAGAAATTTTCCGCCCCTCCTTTCCAGGCCAGCGAGAGCGAATGATAGAGATAGTTCCAGGACCAGGCCATCACCACCGCGTAGTACACCACGATCACAAACCCGGCCAGGATCGCCCACCACCCGACCCATTCCCACGTTTTGCCGACTTTGCCGAAGGACTTGGCTGCGGAGCCTTGCATCATCTGTCCGAGGCCGTACTCCACGATCATCAGCGGGATGCCGGCGGTGACCATCGCCACGAGATAGGGGATCAGAAATGCGCCGCCGCCGTTTTGGTACGCCACGAAGGGGAAACGCCACACGTTGCCCAATCCCACGGCCGATCCGATGGCCGCCATCGTAAAAGCGGCCCGGTTCATCCAGCGGTCTCTCGGTTCCTGCATACCCATTCCTTTCAGGGGCGATCACAAGGATCGCTCCTACTGACCAATCACCAATTTCCAATCACCACCGCTTAATTCCTCGTTTCCCGTCGTGTTCGATTACCGCCGCCAGTTCCTCAAAGGCGAAGTCCCCCTTTCGCTTTTGGAGGAAAGAGAGCAGCATGGAAAGGTTCACCCCTGAGAGCACGCATACTTTGGGACCCATCTTTTCCATCGCGGAGCGCCATGGGCTGCCCCCGATCATATCCACAAAAAAGAACACGCCCTCCGAAAAATCCTCCTTTTTCACAAGGGTTGCCAGTGCCTTTTTCAGCGCGTCCAACGATAAGCCGTCGTTGGATAGCGCCACGACCTTTTCCTGGGTCCCAGCGATGCTCTCAGCCGCCGCGATTAGTTCGCAGGCCAGGGCCCGATGCGCAATCACCACCGCTCCGATCATCCGACGTCCCCCTCCTCCGCTTTTCCCGTCGCGCGCTTTTCCTTCATTAACTGGATCAGTCGCTTGTTGAAAGCCTGGGCGGGATGCAGTCCGTGGGTTTTCAGAAGATGATTCAGCGCGATTACCTCCGAGATGACGGTAATATTTTTTCCGGGATAGATCGGCACGGTCACGACGGGGATCTCCACGTCCAGAATCGAAGTCACCTGGTCTTCGAGGCCCACGCGTTCGTATTTTTTCGTTTTATCCCAGTCCACTAATTGCACCTCCACCTCGATCCCTTTTCGCTGGCGGATGGCCCGGATGCCGAACATGCGCCGCACATCCACAATGCCCACTCCTCGAATTTCGAGATGATGCCCCACGACCTCGTTCGCGATGCCCATCAGCACGCCCCGCGCGCGACGTATGATGGTGACGGCGTCGTCCGCCACGAGACGGTGTCCGCGTTCTACGAGATCCAGCGCGATCTCGCTTTTTCCAATGCCGCTTCGTCCCGTAAAAAGGAGGCCCACGCCGTACACATCGACCAGGCATGCGTGCACAGTGGTCTGCGGCGCAAACAGGTCATCGAGATAATAGCTGAAAAGGTGGACGAATTTCGTCGTGGAAAACCGGGTGACCAAAAGCGGGATATCCCGCTCTTCAGAAAGTTCCCTGAAGATTTTTGAGGGAACGCTTCCACTGGTGAGGATTACGCAGGGGAGGTCAAACTGATACAGCGTCTGCAAGGCCACGCGCCGTTCTTTATCGGACAGATGACTGAGATAGAGCAGTTCCGTATTGCCGAGCACCTGCAGACGATCGTAGGTGTACAGCTCGACAAAGCCCGTCAGCGCGAGACCGGGACGATGGATCTCGTGATTGGGCAATCTCCGATCCAGTCCTTTTTTTCCGGCCACGAGTTCCAACGCCAGACGCGAGTCGTATTCCTCCAGCAATTTCCTGATCGTAATTCCCTGATCCATACTTGAATTCCTCTGTGCTGCGTTTTACCGCGGAGTGCGCGGAGCGTAACCCGTAAAGCGTAAGGTTGCGCGATTTCCCATAGTACGTTTCACGTTTTACGCCGCGTCCTCCCCACTCTCATCGGCCGACGACGCCTCTAATTGCGCTTCATTTTCCTCGCCTTCTTCACTTTCCCCGGTCTCTTCGATCAACGAAGCCACGAATCCCTCCTTGTTGGCCCGATGGTCGTTGAGCTTGGAGTCCAGGCGCTTCAATTGACGTTCTAACTTCTCGAAGGCTGTGTCGATGGCCGCGTACATATTATCGGATTCGCCCTTCCCCTGCAGGGTATGACCGCGGGCATTGAGCAGCACTTCCACCAGGTTGCGATGTCGTTGCACATCCATCACGACGTGACAATCTACGATGCGGTCGTCGAATCGCTCCAATTTTGCAACGGCCTTGTGGATGCGATCCTCGAGGGAATCGGAAACTTCAAAATGACGAGCTGTGATGACCGTTCTCATAAGGATGCTCCTGAGTTAAAAGGTGATAGAGATAGAAAGTGTGAAAGTGAGAAAGTGAGAAAAAAAGTTGCTATTCAAGATTTTTCTCTCACTTTCCCGCACCGCAAAATTCTAACCAAAAATTACTGCCCTCATCCCCCAGTGTTCCGTCAAGTTTGATTTGCAGGATAGAGCCGAGAAAAAATCGGGCAAAGGATTGCCCTCCTACAAAAAGGCACATAGGAGGCGAATTCTTTCGCCGATTAGGGAACTTCATATCTAGAAATTTCTATCCACCAAGTTAAGCTTGACAGAGCACCGGGGGTGTTCAGTTCTAAAAATGGGGGATACTGATTCACCCGGAGGATGCAGAGAAACTCCCTCTGAAAGTGGGAAAGCGGAAGAGCGGGAGGGGCTCACCGTCTCAGTTGGTCGATTCGTCCCAATAGGAGGAGAATCGGCTTCTCACTTTCTTT
This sequence comes from Candidatus Latescibacteria bacterium 4484_107, assembly GCA_002059205.1. Lineage (GTDB taxonomy): Bacteria > Latescibacterota > 4484-107 > 4484-107 > 4484-107 > 4484-107. The sequence goes on along the minus strand of MVCQ01000033.1, from coordinate 2,842 downwards.
TCTCGCTTCGCCTCAGCAAAATTTCTCCGCCACCTCCTCCTGAAACGCCTCCGCCTGTTTTTTCGTCGGGGCTTCGGCCACGGCCCGGAGGATGGGTTCGGTGTTGGATTTGCGGACGTGGAGCCAGGATCGCTCCCGGAGAAGCTTGATTCCGTCTCTCAAATCCATCTCCTCTCCATCGTACGCTTCCCGGATCGCCTTCAGCGCGGCATCTTTGTCCATTTTCGTGGGCTCGTATTTGCGTTTGACGATGGCATACTCCGGGATTCCTTGCTTCAGTTCGGAGATCGCTTTGCCGGTTTCGGCCATGTACTGAAGGATTAGCGCCATACCCACCAAGGCATCCCGGCCCAAGTTTAACTCCTGAAAAATGACGCCGCCGTTGCCCTCGCCGCCGATGGGCGCGCCGACCTCCACGATTTTTTGGGCTACGTGCACCTCGCCCACAGGCGTTCGGTGCACCTCGACTCCGTATTCTTCGGCGATGTCGTCCAACATCCGGCTCGTGGACAGGTTCGCCACGATAGGGCCGCGTTTCTTGCTCAGCACGAACTTTGCGGTCAGGGCCAGTGAATACTCTTCGCCGATGGCTGCTCCGGCCTCCGATACGATGGCCAGACGGTCCGCGTCCGGGTCGTTGGCAAAACCGATGTCGGCACCCTGCTTTTTTACCACATCGCACAATTCGGTCAGGTGTTCCGGAATCGGTTCCGCGGGATGCGGGAACAATCCGGTGGGCGTGCAATGAAGCGGAATCACCTCGCAGCCCAAAAGCTCCAAAAGCAGCGGACTGGCCTCGCTTCCCGCGCCGTTGACGCAATCCAGGGCAACTTTGAATTTGCGTCTTCGGATGCGATCCGTCTGGATTATGTCCAGTGCGAGGATCCGATCCACGTGCCGGGAGATGGCATCGCTTCGGTGCTCCACGCGGCCCAAGCCGTCCCACTTCTTTTTTTCGGCGCGGTCTCCGGCGTAAATTTTCAGCAACTCGCTTCCTTCCCCGTCGTCCAGAAACGTTCCGCTCGGGCCCACAAATTTTAGGCCGTTCCATTCGATGGGATTGTGGCTGGCCGTGATGGCGACGCCGCCCGCAGCTTGTTCTTCCCGGACCGTAAACAGCACCGTCGGCGTGGGCACGATGCCCAAGTCTATCACGTCCGCGCCCACGGATTGCAGCCCGGTTAGGATCGCCCGGTTCAGCATCGCGCCCGACGTTCTCGAATCCCTCCCCACGATGACAGGTCCTTTGCCGCACCACGCTCCGAACGCCGAAGCGAACCGGCAGACTTTTTCAGAATCGAGACCGCTGCCCACAATGCCCCGAATGCCCGATACGCTGATGATTAATGGTGGCATAGATTCTCCCTGTTTTTTCTCACCCGAAGTAAGAGGCGCTGCCTGATCTGAGAGGATTGCTATTCTTCACAGCGCAACAACTTCAGAAAATCGAGCATCGTGCGTACCCGAACCCCTGTCAGCCGCTTTATCGCCTCGGCGATGTCCAGAAAATCATGGTCGTAGCTGATCAGGTAGTCCGCGTTACCGTTCACCGCACATAACAAAAAACAAATGTCCTTCTCATCCGGGGGATATATCGACAAATGATACGTCTGAATAGGCACATGTACACCAAACAGCAGCACCAGTTCAAGCAAAGCCTGTATTCTGTCGTCGGGGATCCCCAATTCCTTGAGCTTCAGGATATACTCCAAAAGGGTGTCATCGGAATAGAGCATCTCAAGCTGATGCCCGCGAAGCCTCCGAAAGTACTCCACCGTCGGGCTGTTTGGGTTGCTGCTTTTCTCCGATGCGATCACTACATTGGTATCCGGGACCGTCCTATAGGATTTCATCGCGCACTTTCAGAAAAGCATCAATGGCCCGTTCTCGGGACCAGCCTGCACGGCGCTTGCGCTCAGCCCCTTGCTTAGCCAGCTCTAAAATCTCAACAGCCGAGCGTTCCTGCACAGACTTGGGCATGAACCGCTGAATGTTTTTCCACATCCCGATGGGAACCACCACTCCGGTTCTATACCCCGCCGTATCGGTAATATAGTGAAAGGTACCTTCCATGAAAATTACCTCCGATTATCAGGTTGCCCGCATTTTTCTTTTCCACGCGGGAGCATAGGCACGAGGTGAAATCACTATCATTCAGGCCGTTTGGTGGCTTTTTGCATATTCACGGAGGATCGTATTTATTTGAGTTTGCCAGCCTTTACCCTGAGATTTGAAATAGTCGGCTACTTCCGGATTGAGCCGGATGGAAACCGGCGCCTTTGACGGAGTTCTATGGGAGCCGCGCCTTTCTCGGTGCGCTTCAACGATCTCCGGGATGACTTCCTGTGCAGGGCTCATCCCGACAAGCTGATCGTCGGTGAGCGGTGAATTATCCGGATCCGCCTCCGCTGCACGGATGATTTCCTCGTCTGTGAGCGCATCAACCCGCTTCCAGTCGGTCCTGGATGGCTTTTTTTCAAGTTCCTCAATGGTGAATGATTTGATCGCCATAGCGTTTTGTCTCCCGCCGGTTTGCTTTCCGCAGGCTGATCACTCCAAACCTCCCGCAGGTTGACAAAACCTGCGGGAGGTTGTTCAGCTATTCCATTCCCTGAACGTGGATCCCGTTAGTTCTGAGCAAAAAGCAGGTCACACCCTCCCCGGCAATCGTTTCCTCGCCTCGACAGATCTGGGTTACGCCGCAGGAGGGACTCCGTTCTTTCAGAATCGCCTTTTTTGCGCCGATTAGTCGGGCCAATTTCCACGTTTCTTCGGCTCCCCGGATGAAAGCCGCCGTTACCGCTCTACCCTCTTTATCGAGCACCGAAGCCGTATTCTTTAG
>MVCQ01000188.1 GCA_002059205.1 Candidatus Latescibacteria bacterium 4484_107 | reverse complement strand
TGGTTTCGCGTCCCATCGCGCTATCTTTTGGTAGCTTGATCTATGAGTGGTGTGTCGAGCATGGCTCAGGGATCGAATATTTGCAATTTAATGCCCTTAAGATTTTCTGCATGTTTGGCTTAACCCCCCAACGAATGGAGAAGTTTAGTTATGGGAGAAATAAAGAAATTTAAATGTTTCGCCTTCGGCCATTAGGGTCTTATTAGGGTATCTTTAGGGTTTTATTAGGGTATAAGGGCGGGGAGATTCGACTCCTCTCGTCTTTTCGTTGATTTTCCGCGACAAGCCCATAACTATGCCGATGCCATTCAATTGGCAAGAGGAACAACAATCATTCGTATTCATGTAAATCATACATGAATATGTTTGCCTGAAAAGCCAACTTTGAAATGATTTTAATCAAAGATAACCTAGGAGATAGGAATGAGAATAAAGGTCCCTAAAAACTGGAAATATAAAACGATTAAGGTAAAAATGAAACATACCCGTATCATCAATCGTTTCCTCAAAAAGATTGAGGCTGCTCACAAGGCAACCGACAACAGCACCCAAGTTTTTTAACCGCCCGGTGGCGGCGATCACCGCCCGTCGTGGCGGTGCGGCGGTAGCGTCGTGGCCGCCCGTCGTGGCGGACGGATCCGCCGGTATGGTGGTAGCGGACCGGGTATCGGCGAGTTGACGGCAATCTTCAATTACAGATCTCTGAAGTGTTCTCTGGCGGGGGAGCATGTTCCATGTGTGGGATAGGAGTTTCTCGTTTCTCCAGGCCGACCTGGGAGGGATCAGATGAAATTCGTATTCATGTAAGCATACATGAATATGTTTGCCTGAAGAGGCAATCAGAAACAGACTTTAAACATTAAGAATTGTGCGATTGAGAGGAGGTTTAGGGAATTTGGATCGAATTACGAGAGTGTGCGAATTACTTCCATTAAGATTAAAACGGCGATACCGACGGTAGCGACCAAACCTTGCGCTTTTCCCCAAGCGAGATTCAATTTACCGACTTGCTCGGTTAGAATTGGGATCTGCTTGGTACGCTCAACCAGGGTGCTCACGTCCTTAGTTAAAGCACCGATCTGATCGGCATTCTTTTGGATTTGTTCAGCGTTCTTTTGGATCTGCGTGTCGATCTGTTTGGTACGCTCCAACAAGGTGCTCACGTCCTTAGTTAAAGCATTGATCTGATCGGCATTCTTGTAAACCAGGGTAGCCAGGTCTCCCGATATGTCGGCTTCAATGATCTTGACGTGGTTGCCCATGTTATTCTTCCTCCGCCGTATTTTTGACTTGTCTGGAGGTGGAAAAATTAAGAAGTTGGAACGTCAAGAAGGCCAAAAAGAAGACCCCTAAAAAGATCAAAACTGGGAGGGTGCTGGACCTATGACGAATCGGGAGAAGATTGAAGAGGAGTTGAAGAAGCGGGGAGGGTTGACGACGAGGGAACTGCGAAGATTAACTGGATTGTCGGGAACGACGATCCGGAAGTGGCTGAAAACGCTGCCGATAGAAGAGAAGACGAGATTCTATGGCAGTCTCCGTTTTACCAGGGTTTACAGTTTGAAAGAGTAGGGACACGGCGGATCGCGTACGCCGTGGCGTGTCCGCGTGCCGTGCCGCCTGTCGTGGCGTGTCCCGTACCGCCCGTCGTGGCGGACGGATACCGCCGGTATGGTGGTAGCGGACCGGGTATCGGCGAGTTGACGAGTGAGGTTACCCAAGAGCCGACAAATAGCGCTTGGCCAAATACTTGGTCCGAGCCCACGTATTGGTAAGGGCTGCCTCTCGATAAGCAGGTGGGACGTAAACGATCAAAGCTGGGTCTAAATCTAAAATCCTTGATTCGTCGGTTGATTTAGACGAAAGCCAGATCTGCTCCAGGATGGAGTCGGGAATGAATGCAGGTGGGAACTTAACGTCACGTAACCCCCAGATGTCGGGGATATAGATCCGCAATAAAAAGGCCGCAATTGAGGGAGACCATTCCTCCTGCTCCAGGCTTGAGCCGAATGCTCGGAAGAGATGAGCCGGTAGGTAAGAATGCTCTAAATCTCTCATAAAACGATATAAGACGGTGGCGTCTGTCTTGGCCGACCCATAGCGACGCCACCGCCGCCGGAGAACCTTAATGACGAGGCGAAGATCGTCCTTGGAAAGATGCATCATATTAATGCTCCCTCTTCAATAGAGCTTTTAGCCTGGTTTTAATTGAACCAGGAAGGATAGTCTCCTCATCACACCAGAACCGGTCCGTAGGGTGTCGCACGTAAATATGCAGACATCGCAAAGCGCGAATTGCCCTATCTTTTCTTATGCCGAGCCAGGAATCATGATTCACTGGATCGAGTGTAAATGCGACGTCAGTATACGGTATCCAGAAGCACCACTCATGTCGGCTTAACCATGAAAGCCCCTCATTTTTCTGAGGTTCTATCTCGGAACATTTAACTCGTTTGGTAATTTTCTGCAGGATTACCAAGCCTGCCTCATAATCATCCTTGTAATGCTCAATGTCTTCCTTAGTAAGGACGGGAGAATTGGCTGTACTCATATTAATGCACCCTCTTCAGCAGGGCCTTGAGCCTGGTTCGGATTGAGCCGGGAAGGATACGCGTTTTGATCTTGGCAGGTCGATCCCAAATGATCAGGCGTTGAAGAACACGTTTGCTTTCCTTTCTGGATTTGCCAATAAGAGACTCAAAGTCGGGCGGGGGTTCAAGAATAAGGACGAACGGAGTATGCGGTAACTGATAATAACGATCTGATTCGTTGGGTTTTCCCCAGCGCAGAGTTGGTGTAAACAACTTACCGATCTTTTGGACGATCGCTTGACCCTCTTCATAATCGGCTTTGTAGCGTTTAATATCTTCCTTGGTGAGGAGCTTTGGGTGAAGAGAGCGACGATCCAAATCCTTAAGATAGGAGATGACGCCATCAAGATCATCAAACTTCTTGTTGTACAAAGAGAAGACTGGTTTATCTTTATCATTCTCAAATGTGAGATAGCGATAATGTTTATTTAAAACGGTGATGATTGGCTGACGTAATTCATTGCGGAATTTGATTTTAATGCCGGCCAAGTTGAGATTGCGGAAACGATCGTGGATGCGTTTGAGTAAGGCTTGGTAAGCTTGGTCCAGTTCTTCTGCCCTCATCATCTCCTCCTTATCGGGCTTCGGCGTAATCTTTCAGCACCCCGTGCACGTAATCTTTCAGCACCCCGTGCAGAGCAGCACGCCAGTCATCTAGAGCTTCTTGGGTTTTCTCCGGGTTGGGAGTGTAGACTTGGCGAGGGAGTCGCCCTTCATCGAGATCGTCGATTGTCTCTTTGGCCTGCGTGTCGTCCATGTTGTAAACGTCGTCGAAGTCCAGGACAGTAACTTCGACCTCTTCATTTTCGGCGATGATTTCCATCATCCCGCGTTTCACGACGATCGTCACCTTTGCCTTTGGCATCTTCTTCCTCCTCCTCAATGGAATTTTCCAAGGACGCTTCCCAATCCGCAAACTGACGCTTCCATTCCTCAACCGATTCGTCCAGAATCCCAGCCCCGTTGATGTGGTCTGCAGGATCAGCTTGATGCACGGTTTGATCTCCTCTCCGATGTCGAATTCTTCTCTTTTTCCGGCACCGGTTTGAACTACTTGGCGGCATCTTTCAGCTTGAGGACTTCGGCGTAAATGTGATCCTTGGGTCGGCCTGCTTCCTCATAGGCTTTCTTTTCAGACTCATCGAGGTAAGTAATGACCTTTTTCAGGCTTTCGGTCTGTGCTTGCGTCAGCTCCATGCTCTCTTCTCCTTTCTCCTCCGTGGTATCGGGAATAAGGTTTTGTTTCAATTGTTGGATTATGTCGTCAAAAGACCCTTCCCAGAAGTCTCGATCCCCGGCCCCCAAATCACCGGCATTCCAGAGTCGATCCAATTCCTCTTGAGAAAGATGGCGATCACTGAGATAAATGACCTTCGAATCGACATGATTTTGATCATAGCAATACAAGTGGTAAGGCTGTGCACGAAAGATCCGCTTGGCAAGGCGATTGACCTCATCGAGATCGAAATCTTCCTTCCAATCGACCGACATTTGAGCGACGCGCATCGTCCCCTCCTATTCCAGGATTGCCAAGGCCGTCAGCTCCTGCTTTTCTTCCTCCAGAAGAGCCAACTCCTGTTCCAGCAAATGGAGGTAATGGAGGTCGCCGTCGGCGGCAACTTTCGACATGCGGATTCGAAGTCGCTGTTCGACTTGATTGAGGTCTGCCAATTGCTGATCGATCATGTCAATTACCTCCGAGACGCTGAGCCATGTTCTGCATCTCTTCTTCGGAGGGAGAGTCGCCAAACGTCTCCCGGCACCATTGGTCGAATTCCTCCAACCAGCTGTCGTCAACCGGTTTACCCTCTCCCATGATTTGCAACTCGCAGAACGTCTCGGCAGCCAGATATTGACGTTCCTTGCGGGCCTCTTCTGCTTCTCGCTCTGCGATCTCTTCCTTCATCCGTCCCATCATTGACCTCCCCTCATAAAGCCCTTCTTATCGGTTTGGGCAGCACCCAAGCCACCCAAACCGACAAGGTGGAGGAGATGACAACGGTTCAGGCCACTTCTTCTTCGACCGGTTCCGCCGGTTCCGGCAGCTTGACACCGGCCGCGATCAAGGCGGCCCGATGTTCTTCGTTCAGGTCGTTGGTGTTGATCGTCAATTTGCCCTTGCCCTTCCGGCGGCGGGCCTTGCGGGCCTCCGCCCGGCAGGTTTTGCACATCGTCAGCTGAAACAGGTCGGACGTGAACACGGAGAACTGATCCCCGCAGTTCGCACAGGTCGCTTTGCAGCGTTGCTTCTGGTGGATTTCGTCGTAGGTCAGGGTCCCCTCCACCATGTGGGGGTATCGCGCCTTCAACTGCTCCTCGGTCAACTTCTTGCTCTTCGCCATGTTCTCTCTCCTTTTTCCTCTCTCCTCCTCTTAAACATGGGCTGGGACCGCCCCGCCCACAGGAGCCGGTATCGGCATTAAGCAGCCGATTTCAGAAGCGCTTTTGGGTTACTTCCAGTTGATTACCTTACCCCATTTCGGCTGGACATTGGTGGTACTGCACAAAGCCCAGAGAATGGGATAAGGCTTTGGGTCGGGCCACGTGAGATAGCCGTCAGTCAGCACAAGATTGACGTCACTGACCAAGCCTCGTTCTTCTGCTTGCTTCATAGCGAGGCACAGATCGGTACCGCCACGCCCCTCAGCCTTGATCCGATGCCAGTCACCTCGACGATATTTCTTAACCGAGGTGATGCCGACGTCGAATTGCACGAGCGTCATCTTCCGAAAACGGGAAGCAAATCGCTCGATGATGCCGAAGAACTCCGCCAATTCCTGTTTGCCGATGCTCCCGCTTACATCTACGATGATGGTCACGTCACAGAGTGCTCGGCTGGTATGACCCGACACGCCGAAGATCGTAGTGCGGCGATTGGGCCTGCTGTTGCAGAGCCTTCGACCCCCGGCCTTCTTGCCCAGGTATTCGCGAAGCGCACTGGCCGGATTGAATTTTACTTCTTCCAAGCGTTTGATGGCTTCTGCTAAATGACCCGGTACGGTCCCAGCCATCTTGTTCGCCTGATCCACCATAGAAGCCACGACTCGTCGTGCTTCCTCTGGAGTGGTTCCCTCTTTCCAGACGCCGTGATCGTCAACGACCACGCCATGCGGCGAGGGCTTGGAGCCGCAGGTAGGACATGTCCCGTCGGGATTAAGCTGCCCGCCTTTCCCTTTCTTTTTACCGCCTTTCTGTTGGCCTTGAG
>MVCQ01000032.1 GCA_002059205.1 Candidatus Latescibacteria bacterium 4484_107 | reverse complement strand
GAATCGACTTCGCAAGCCGGGAATACCGGAAGCGATTCATGAGGAAATTTACAAAAAACTACATGTCAAGGTAGAAACTTTGCCCGTAAACAAAATTCTTGCGTGATAAAAAGTGAGATGAGTTGCGTAGTGCCTGTGAGGATATTTGACACGTAAGTGACTAAAAAACACTATGTGGACTTTTTAAGGGCGAAAGTTGGGATAAGCATTCAAAGGATATACTTGCTGATATCCTCGTCTTCCACAATATCCTTCATCGCCTCCTGTACGTATTTCCGGGTGATGCGGACGCGCTTCTTTTCCATATCCGGCACCGAGAACATAATCTCCTCCAACAGAATCGTCATCACCGTGTGCAGGCGTCGCGCCCCGATGTTCTCCATCCGCGTGTTCACCTTATCCGCGACCTGAGCGATCTCCCTGATGGCTCCTTTCGTAAAGGTGATACCGACCCCCTCGGTCTTCAGCATGGCGGTGTATTGTTTGAGCAGCGCGTTCTTCGGCTCGGTCAGAATACGGACGAAGTCTTCGGCGGTGAGACTTTCCAGTTCCACCCGGATGGGAAAGCGTCCCTGAAGCTCCGGGATCAAATCCGAAGGCTTGGACACGTGGAAGGCGCCGGCCGCAATGAACAGGATGTGATCGGACCGCACCATCCCGTGCTTGGTCATCACAGTGGATCCTTCCACAATAGGCAGAATGTCCCGCTGCACGCCTTCGCGGGATACATCTACTTCGCCTCGAACCCGCTCCCCGGCGATCTTGTCAATTTCATCTAAGAACACAATCCCGGCATTTTCCACGCGCTCAATAGCCGAGGCAATGACTTTCTCCATATCGATCAGCTTCTGGGCTTCCTCCTGAGCCAAAATTTTTCGCGCTTCCGGGATAGATACGCGCCGCCGCTTGGTTCGGGGAGGCATCATTCCCCCGAAGATCTCCTGAATATTGATGCCCATCTCTTCCATCCCGATAGGCGAGAGAATCTCCACCATAGGAAACCGGTCACTGGGCAGTTCTAACTCCACCATACGCTTGTCTAATTTCCCGTCATCCAACCGTGTGCGCAGCTTCTCCCGGGAACGCTTCCATCGGGCCTCCGCCTCCTGCTCAGCTTCTTTGTTGACGGCGCGTTTCCCTTTTTTCTTCTTCTGAAGCGGAGGAAGCAGCATATCCAAAAGTCGCTCCTCGGCCTGGTTTTCCGCTTCCTTTTCCACCCCCATCATCCGATCTTCTTTCACCATATTAACCGAAAGATCCACCAGATCCCGCACCATGGATTCCACGTCCCGTCCCACGTACCCCACCTCGGTGAATTTGGAAGCCTCCACCTTGATAAACGGAGCCTCGGCGAGATTGGCCAGTCGCCGTGCGATCTCGGTTTTCCCCACTCCCGTCGGGCCGATCATAATGATGTTATTCGGCATGATCTCCTCCCGGAGATCGTCTGTTACCTGCTGGCGTCGCCACCGGTTTCTCAGCGCAATCGCCACCGCCTTTTTGGCCTTGTCCTGCCCGATGATGTACTTATCCAATTCCGCTACAATCTGCCTTGGGGTCAATGCTTCCACAAAACGTCCTCCGGTTTGGTGATTGGCGAGTGGGGCAACAGTTACTAGTCGCCAATCCTCTGAAACTACAGTTCTTCGACTAGGATTTGATCGTTCGTATACACACAGATGGATGCTGCGATCTTCAGGGATTTTTCTACGATGGTTTTGGCGCCGAGTTTGGACCCGCTGTCCACGTAAGCCCGGGCTGCGGCCATTGCAAAAGGGCCTCCGGATCCGATGGCCACGATGCCGTCGTCCGGTTCGATCAGATCGCCCTCGCCGGATAGAATGAGCGCCCCCTTTTCATCCACCGCAGCCAGAATAGCCTCCAACTTTCGAAGATAGCGATCCGTCCTCCATTCCTTCACAAGTTCCACCGATGCGCGGCGCAGGTTGCCATTGAACGACTCCAGTTTTTCTTCAAGCCGCTCGAACAGGGCCAGCGCATCCGCGGCCGCGCCCGCACAGCCAACCAGGATCGTATTGTTGTATAACTTCCGCACCTTGGAAGCACGATGCTTCATAATCGTATCCCCGAAACTCACCTGCCCGTCGCCGCCCATCGCGGCCTTCCCCTTATGGGTCAGCCCCAATATCGTCGTGCTTCTCATCTTTGACCGATCCACAACTGCTCCTTTTTCGGATTTCGAATTGAGCCGCGATGCACGCCGAGTCCCGTTAAGAACTTCTCAAGGTTTTCTTCGTGGTCCTTCGTGTTCTTCGCGGCTAAGTATGCTACGCCCTCGGATGCGCCTGCTCGTACGCCTTCCGCAGCCGCTCCGCCGTGACGTGTGTGTAAATTTGTGTGGTAGAGAGACTCGTATGCCCCAAAAGCTCCTTTACGGCCATCAGATCCGCTCCCGCGTCCAACAGGTGCGTAGCAAAACTGTGGCGCAGGGCGTGCGGACTGACCTTTCCGGCCTCGGCCACGTCGGATAGATATTTCTCCACTAATTTTTGCACGCTGCGCCCGGACAGGCGTCCCCCGTACCGGTTCAGGAAGAGGGCCTCCCCGGAAGCCCCGGCCTTCGCGGGCAGAAGCTCCTCCCGCCGGCTCAAATAGCTTTTCAACGCGCGCACGGCCCTTCTGCCCAAGGGGACGATCCGGTCTTTCCCGCCTTTGCCCCGAACCCGAATCACTTCGCCCGACAGATCCACCGAACTTCGATTCAGTCCCACCAATTCTCCCAATCGAATCCCCGCGCCGTAAAGCACCTCCAGGATCGCCCGATCCCGGACGCCGTACACATCGTCCCGTACGCAGCGTCCCATCGCCCGATTCGCCTGAACTACGTTGAGGAAAAAGGGCAGCTTTTTCTCCAGCTTGGGAGAAACCACCGAAAGCGCGGGATTGCGCTCCAGCACCCCCTCGCGACACAAATACTTCAGGAAAGAGCGAATGCTCGCCAGCTTCCGGGCTACCGACTTCTTCGCAGCCCCCCCCCGGCTCAATGTGCCCAGAAAATGCCGGATTGCGAGCCGATCCACATCCTCCGCCCGAATCGCCTCCAATCCCAACTCGTCCTTCAGAAATCGGACAAACTGAAGCAGATCCCTCCCGTACGCCTCGACCGTGTGCTCCGAGAAACCCCGCTCTTTCTCGATGTATTCTAAGAAGGCCCGAATATGCTTCTCCATAACAGCCTTTGGGGAGTGGGGGCAATCCGCATTCCGCAATCCGCAATCCAAAGTCCTATCCTTCGATCTCAAACTCACTCTTACACTTCAAACACGCCAAAAACGTCCCCTTGGTTTTGGTACTTTTCTCCACGAGAAAGGGAGCGCCGCAATTCGGACAGCTTTGCTTTACCGGCTTATTCCACGTGGCAAAAGTACACTTGGGATAGGCGGTGCAGCCATAGAACACGCGGCCTCCTTTGGTTCTCCGCTCTGAGAGTTCCCCGGAACAGCCTGGCTCCGGACACGGAATTCCCAGGGAGATCGGCTTGGTATTCTTGCACTTGGGGTACGCGGAACAGGCCAGGAAGCGACCGAACCGGCCGGATCGCACGATCATCTCCGCGCCGCATTTCTCGCACTTCTGCCCGGTCAATTCGGGAAGGTCCTGCTCTCCCTCCAGGGACTTCGAGTTTTTACACTCCGGCCAGCCGGAGCAGGCCAAAAATTTCCCATTCCGTCCCCACTTGATCACCATCTTTTTCCCGCACTGTTCGCAAACCTGGTCGGTCTCCTCCTGAAGCGACTGTTTCAGCTCCTTCCGGCGTTCGTTCACGGAGCTCAGTGTTTTCTCGAAGGGTTCATAAAATCGGGCCACCACCTGCGTCCATTCATCCTCTCCGGCCTCGATCTTATCCAGATCGTCCTCCATCCGCGCGGTAAAGCCTACATTGAAAAGATCCGGAAAGGCCTTCGTCAGCAGGGTGTTGACCGTTATCCCGAGGTCCGTGGGGAGCAACTTCCGTTTTTCCCGCAGAATATACTCCCGATCCAAAAGCGTCCCGATAATCTGGGCATACGTGCTGGGCCGCCCGATGCCCTTCGATTCCAACTCCTTGACGAGAGAGGCTTCGCTGTAACGCGGCGGGGGCTTCGTGAAATGCTGTTCTGGCTTGAGCCCGAGCTGCTTTAGCGGTTCCCCCACATTCAGATGTGCCGGAACCCGCCCTTGCTTTTCTTCTTCCTCCTCCTCCTTCGCCTCCCGGTAAAGCACCATAAAGCCCGAAAAGGCGATCGTGGATCCCGTGGCCCGGAACAGATAGCTCCCCGACTTTACATCCACGCGCATCATATCGAAGATCGCCTCCCGCATCTGGCTGGCCACGAAGCGATTCCAGATCAATTGATAAAGCTTGTATTGATCCGGGGAGAGAAATTTTTTCACCTTCCTGGGCGCATGGGCGACCTCCGTCGGGCGAATGGCCTCGTGCGCTTCCTGCGCCCGCTTTCCGCTTTTGAAGATCCGGGGCTTCGGAGGGACGTATTCCACTCCGTATGCGCTCGCAATATAGTTCCTCGCCCCAGTGATGGCCTCCGTAGCCACGCGCACCGAGTCGGTACGCATATACGTAATCAACCCCGTGGTCTCCCCTTTCAGATCGATGCCTTCATACAACTCCTGCGCGATTTTCATCGTCCTCCGCGCGGAAAAAGCCATCCGGCGGAAGGCATCCTGTTGCAGGGTGCTGGTGATAAACGGCGGAGGCGGTTTGCGCTTTTGTTTTCTGCGCTTTACGTCGGTGATTTTAAACGAACTGTCCTTCAATTCCGAGACAATCTGACCGGCATGCTCCTCGTCCGGGATCATGATTTTCCGGCCCTTCTTCTGGATCAGCAGCGCGTCAAAAGGACCGCCCAGGGCACCCGAGAGCGTGGCCGTGATGGACCAGTATTCCTTGGGCACAAAGCGGAGAACCTCTTGCTCGCGCTCACAGATCAAACGCAGGGCCACGGATTGCACCCGACCCGCGCTGAGTCCTCCCCGGATGGTTTTCCAGAGCACCGGACTCACCTGATAGCCCACCAACCGGTCCAGCACTCTGCGCGCCTGTTGAGCGTTCACCTTTCGCATATCCAGGCCGGAGGGATGCGCCACCGCCTCCTGAATCGCGTGCTCCGTAATCTCGTTAAACACAATGCGATAAACCGTTTTCTTTCCTTTAATAATCTGGCTGGCCACGTGCCAGGCAATGGCCTCACCCTCCCGATCCTGATCCGTCGCTAAAAACACGGCGTCCGCCACTTTAGTCTCTTTTTTCAACGCGGAGAGCACCTTCGCTTTGCCCGGGATCACCACGTACTTAGGTTGAAAATCATGCGCGATGTCAATGCCCAACTCTTTCTTTGGCAGATCGCGCACGTGCCCCATACATGCTTCGACATGATACGCTTTCCCCAAAAATTTATTGATCGTTTTCGCCTTGGCTGGCGACTCGACGATCACCAATGATTTCCCCATAGTTTCTCCCATTTTGTCATTGGTCATTAGTCATTTGGCGTTGGGCATTCCCTCCGGGTGGCGTGGTAGAGCCCCAATAACGAATGACGAATGTCTGATGACTATCTTCCCTAATTGATCGAATGTTCCCCTTCTGGACCAAACATCGTGTATCCACCTGTGGCCGGCGCCATGCCCTCGCTCTCGAAAAGCACGGAGGAGGCAAGCGCCTTGATGTCTTCTTCCGTCACATTTTTGCTCCCCATCAGCATGGCCCGCTCGATGACCGCCTCCATCTGGAACGTATCAATCAACCCCAACTCCTTCAATTGGATAAGATATCCGTAAGCCTTGGGGGTCAGGATCAGCCGCTCGACGTCGTGGAGCATGCGATGACCGTAAGTCCTCTCGTCCATCCCCTCGTCCGACGAGATGGCCGTGGTTTGCGCGCGCAGGCGTTCGGCAAGCCACGAAAAGGCCGTATTGATCTCGTTCTCCGTATATCCCAGTCCCACCAAACCTTGCGACAACGCGTTTATATTATTAAGACTGCCCTGATGCTGATTGAACTCACCGATCAGATAGACCAGAACCTCCAATACCCGTTCCTGCATCTTTTCTCCTCTCCGTAACAAACTGAATACTCACCGCAAAGACGCGGCAGCACGCAAAGAACTTCAAGGCCTTGTTTTTTTCTTTCTCTACGCGCTTTGCGCCTTTGCGGTGCTTTTTTTACTCCGATGTACGCTCCCTCGAATGCGCATCCGCATCCGGTCCAAGATAGATAAATCGCTCGATCAGGTGCACCCAACTGCTCCACTTATTCCCTTCCGCTCCCTCCTTCTTGATCACGCGGGTGAATGCCCCGGCTTTGGAATCCAACTCGTCCGCATAATACAAAATGATCGCCTCCAGCATCATCGGAACCACCGGGGATCCGAACTCCCGCCGTCCCTGATGGCTCAGGAGTATGTGGCTCAATTGTTTCCACAACTCCTCCGGAAAGCCCTCGATGGTCTCCATCTTGCGCCGGACGATCTGCTCTCCCAACACGATGTGGCCCTGCAACCGGCCCTCGTCCGAATAGTCGAAAAAGGTGGACCACTCGTATTCGACAATTTTTCCGATGTCGTGCAGCAGCGCCCCGGCTACCAACAGATCCCGATCCGCCAACGCATACAACTCCGCCGCGCGCTCGCAGAGCGCGGTCACACCCAGGGTATGCTCCAGCAACCCGCCGAGGTACGCATGATGCCAGAGCTTTCCGCCCGGAGCCTCCAGTAGTTTTTCGGAGATCGCTTCATCCTCGAAACAGCGCAGAAGAAGTGTTCTGAGATGCGCGTTTTTTATTCCCCGGGCTTTCTCCAACAGACATCGGTACATCGCCTTACGATCCCGCTCCGACTCGGGCAGAAAATCGCTCGCGTCGTATTCCGAAGGCTCCGCCCGTCGGATCTTTTTGATGCTGATCTGCGGCCGTTCCCGATAGGTGATCACCGTTCCCTGCACCTTCACCACGTCCCGCTTCGCAACCCCCTTCGTGATCTCCGGGAAACGCTCCCAGATCACCGCCTCGATCCGCCCGGTCCGATCCCCCAATTCAAGCAGCAGGAAGGGCTTGCCGTCGTATTCCTTCACCTCCTTCTTTCGAACCGCGAAAAAAGAAGTAAACGACTGGCCCGGTTCAAGCTCGTGAACGGTCTTTTTCGCCATAAAATCACCAGAAACTAAGAAAGGAAATTTCACCGCAGAGACGCAGAACGCGCAGAGAAAAGCAAAAAAATAGGGGGTAAGGTTAAGGTTGAGAAATACGAGGGTGTGTGACCTGAACCTCGATCTTTTTTATTCCCTTGTTTGAAGTTCTCAGCGCCCTCTGCGTCTCTGCGGTGCATCTTTTGTTTTCAGAGTTGTTTGCGATAGCGCGCCGACGGGATCCGCATATTGTCCCGATATTTGGCCACGGTGCGTCGGGCCACGTCAATCCCCGCTTCATTGAGGAGATCCGCAATTTTCTGGTCGTTGAGAGGCTTTTTGGGGTCTTCGTTTTCGATCAGCTGCCGGATTTTGTCCTGCACGCTCTTGACCGAAAGGTCCTCCCCTTCCATCGAAGCCACTTTGTTGTCGAAAAAGAATTTTAGTTCGAACACTCCCTGGGGCGTCTGGACATACTTTCCACTTGTAACACGGCTGACGGTGGAAGCGTGCATTCCGATCTCTTCGGCGACGTCCTGAAGCACCATCGGCTTGAGGAAGGAAATCCCGTGTTCCAGGAAGCCGCGCTGATTTTTAATGATCGCGTTTACCACCTTGAGTATGGTGGAACGTCGTTGTTCAATGGAATTGATGAGCCAGCGCGCTCTGTCAAGCCGTTCGAGAATAAAGCTCTTCGCGTCCGGGGAGGTATGTTTTGGGTCCTTGAGGAGGGCATAATAGGCAGGGCTCACGCGGAGGGAGGGGGTGAATCGGTCGTTCAGGAGAACCACGTAATCGTCATCCACCTTCTCAATAGTAACATCAGGGATGATCGTTCTAGGTGTCTCGGCGAAAAGATCGGCGCCGGGCCTGGGGTTCAGGCCGGAGATCACTTCGAACGCATCCCGCAATGCGTCTTCGGAGATTTTCAAATTCTGACACAATTCCCGATGACGCCACTTGGTCCAGTCTTCGAAATGATCGCGGACGATTTTCATCGCGAGCGAATCCTTCAGCCCTTTTTCCGTCAATTGGATCATAAGGCATTCCCTGAGATCGCGCGCCGCAATACCGGAAGGATCGAAGGTCTGTATAATTTTAAGCACCCGTTCCACGTCTTTCACGGAAACGTTCAAATTTTCGGCCACTTCCTTCAACGGGGAAGCGAGATAGCCGTTCCCGTCGAGATTGCCCAGGATGGTTTCTCCGATCAGTCGGTCCTCCGGCGTGGACACGCCCATGTGCAACTGAAAAAGAAGACGATCCATGAGGGTCTCGGTGTCCTTGATCTCTCTTCGCCGCTCCTGTTGTTCATCCTCTCTTTCGAATTCCCGGAGATGATCGTTTCCCATATTGAAGCCGTCTTCGAGGTATTCTGTCCAATCTTCTTCGTCGAATTCGGAAGACAATTCCTCCTCCGCTTCCGGGCTTTCCTCCTCGTCCCGCGTTTCCTCCTCCTGGAGGATTTCCTCGTGCTCCTCCAGTTCCAGCATGGGATTCATCTCCAGTTCCTGCCGGATGAGCTGCTCCAATTCCAGCGTAGGCAATTGCAGAAGCTGCAAAGACTGGATGAGTTGAGGAGCCAGCCTTTGCTGGAGGCTCAATGTCTGGCTAAGTTGCATAATGGCTGCCCGTTATTTTTTCTGAGGAAAGAACGGTTGCGGTTGAAAAATATCAGGTTGCAGTTAAGATCACTCCCCGTCGATGTTGTATTTACCGTCTTTTTTCTCCGCGCATTCAGCGTGCTCTGCGGTGTAAAACCAAAGGACAGGGCAGTAAAAATACACAATGAAACCGCTTTTGACAAGCTTTTTTTTCGTGGCGAACAGCTTTTCATGTCCATTCAGAACCAATGGCCCTGTCCATTAGAAACCAATGCTCTTGTCCATTGACAAGGAATGGCCTTATCAATTCAAACGAAATTTCTCGCCGAGATAAATGCGGCGTGCCTCCGGATCATTGGCCAGAAATTCCGCCGTGCCCTGGGTCAGAATATGGCCTTCGCACATAATGTACGCATGATCGGTGATCGAGAGCGTCTCCCGAACGTTGTGATCCGTGATCAGAATCCCCAGTCCCCGTTTCGTGAGGCGGGAGATGATGTGCTGAATGTCCTCCACCGCGATGGGGTCTATGCCGGAGAATGGCTCGTCGAGGAGCATAAACCGGGGCTTCGTAACCAGCGCGCGGGTGATCTCCACGCGGCGGCGCTCGCCTCCGGAGAGGGTGTCCGCCCGGCTGTGCGCCAGGGACGCGATGTCCAATTCCTCCAAAAGCTCCGCAAGACGGCTTCGGCGTTCCTTCCGGTCGAGATCCAACGTCTCTAAGATGGCCATGATATTTTGCCCGACGGTGAGCTTGCGAAAAATGGAAGGCTCCTGAGAGAGGTATCCGATGCCCTTTCGCGCGCGTTTGTACATCGGCAGGCAGGTGATGTCGTCCTGATCCAGAAAAATCCGCCCGGCATTGGGCTGGATCATCCCGACGATCATATAAAAGGTGGTCGTTTTGCCCGCGCCGTTCGGTCCGAGCAAACCCACCACTTCGCCCTGCTTCACGGTGACGGATATTTTGTCCACCACTCTGCGCCGGCCATAGTCTTTCACGAGTTGATCAGCCCTCAGTGTGGATCTCTTGTCTAAAATCTGTTCGTTGGCGATGCTCTGCTCTTTGTCCATTTGGTGTCCCTTCTCAGTTCCCTTCGCCTCCCTTCCCGGTGTGACCTGAACGTCA
>MVCQ01000031.1 GCA_002059205.1 Candidatus Latescibacteria bacterium 4484_107 | reverse complement strand
CAGCTTCAGGCTTTGCTTAAAACTCAGTTTTGAAACCGGAAATCCACAACACGTTGCCGAACGAGAACAAAGGGAAATTTTCGCCGAATTCATGAATAATCCAGGTGGAAAGGATTCTGCCCGGAAACGGTATCAAAAAAAATGGAAATGGCTATACTATGTAGCCACTTGCAAAACTCCGAAAAACGAGTGGATGCCACTGAGCTTCCCGCGATAACACGGCTTTATTATTGCCATTGCGAGGCACGAAGCACCGAAGAAATCTCATCTGAGGAACGTTTTGCAAGTGGCTCTATGGACTTAGAAGATAGGTGAGTGGGAAGTGGGTGCGTCATGGGCGGAGCGTTTCCCGGTCACTAACTGAAGGGGAGTAGGAAGCTGAGCAGGAAACTGAAAAGAGGTACCTATTCGGAGTGGACCACCTTCGGCTGGCAGGGGATCACCTTTGACGTCCCCGAAGCGTGGAATTTGGGCAAGGTGACGGGGGATGCCGGTACGGGGTATCTTCGGTTGGACGATCTGGAGGTCGTGCGCGTGGAGGTGGAATGGCGGCCTTTGAAGGGGCGGCTTCCATCGGGAGCTTCGGGGGTTTCTCACATTGTAGACAAATACGTGGATCGTCTCGGAGCGAAGGCAAAGAAGGCGGGGCATACGTTGCACGTAGAGCGGAATGTGCGTTTCCTCGAAGACGGTGCGTTGCCGGATAAGGACATCGAGACGTTTACGTGGGATGCGGATTACCGGGCGATCAATCTGGCGTGGCAGTGTAAGACATGCAATCGAATCGGGTTGGTGAGGGTATTTTCTAAATTGAACGAAGACGTTTCGGATGCCGCGCGGCGACTGATGCGTTCGTTGCGCGATCACGCGGAGGAGGGAAAGCAGGTCTGGGCGGTCTATGGATTGATCTGCAATATTCCGGAGGATTTCCGGCTCGAGGAGCAGTTTCTGCGGTCCGGGCACATTCGGCTTTCCTTCAAACGCAGGAAGAAGGAGGAGCTTCACGTCGAGCGCATCGGGCCGGCCTCGTTGATCCTGAAGGAGGCGGAACGGCTTCAGGGTTGGTTCGAGCCTTTTTTCAAGAAGGCGCTGAAAGATTATGTCTGTGTCTATACGGATGGAGATATTAGGGGCCATCGCGGGTTTCGGGTCGAAGGATCGCCTCGAAGCCTGCTCTGGCGGATACTCAAACCCACGCTCAGCCGGATGCGCCGTTCGGTATATTTGAAGGGATGCGTCTGGGTTTGCAAGGAATCAAACCGGATCTTCGTGGTCCGGGCCGTTTCTAAGGATCGAAACAGCACGGTAGCCGAAGCCGTCGCGGCTGAGGTGGTCTGTCATAACAATGAATAATGAATAATGAGCAATGAACGATGCCCCACTCAAGCGCCCCAAGGCAGGGGGGAGAGGAAGGCTATTGCTCATTACTTCCCAATCACCAATCACCAATTACCAACACATGGCGCGCACAAAAAAAATCAGCCGGGAGGCGATGCTCGGGTCCAAACCGGTTCGGAACGAATTGGTGCACTGGGATCGGGACGACAACGGCGAGGTGCTGATTACGCTTACCCGTCAGGCGGGATGGAAATTCGATCTGTTGGCGAAAATTTTCTATGTCCCGAAGGAGCGGAAGATCGGCCTGGATGAGATCGGCTCCGCGGTTTGGGAGATGTGCGACGGGAAGCACACGGTGGATCGGATGATCCGAAGCTTGGCGGACAAATATCAGTTGAACCGGCGAGAGGCCGAGGTGGCGCTGACGACGTATCTGAAACAATTGGGAAAGAAGCGGTTGATTGGGTTCGCGGTGGCGAAAAAACGGAAGGCGTAAAACGTGACCCCTGTTTTTGCGTGGTTGCTCAATTCATCAAAGGGAACGAAATGGGAAAGTATCTGATCCCCATCCGTTCCCTTTGTTACCTGGAACGCACAAACTCCTCTTATGTTTCGCGCCGTTATGCGCCGAGATTATCTCGTCCTTCACGCTTCGCTTCGGGTGATGATGGCGGCTCCCACGCAGTCACCCCACACGTTGACTGTGGTGCGGCACATATCCAGGATCCGATCCACCGCGAGGATAAGCCCGATGCCCTCCAGCGGAAGTCCCACGGCCTTGAGCACGACGGCCATCGTCACCAGGCCCGCGCCGGGAATGCCTGCTGCTCCGATCGCCGCGAGGGTGGCCGTCAGGAAAATGACGACCTGGCTGCCCAGCGTCAACTCGATGCCATACGCCTGGGCGATGAAGATCGCGGCCACGGATTCGTACAGGGCGGTTCCGTCCATGTTGATGGTCGCGCCCAACGGAAGGACAAAACTCACGATGCGATTGGGAAGGCCCGCATTTTCCTCCGCGCATTCCATCGAGACGGGCAAGCTGGCGGAACTGGAGGACGTGGTGAATGCGGTGGCCAGCGCGGAACTCATCTGTTTCGCGAACGCAAAGGCTTTGGTCTTTCCCGCGAAGTGGAGAAGCAGGGGCAAAACGCCCGCCCCGTGGATCAGCAGCCCGATCAGCACGACCGCCATATATTTGGCGAGGGGCTTGAGCACGCCGATTCCGGTGTGGCCCACGATGTCCGCCATAAGCGCGAACACGCCAAAGGGCGCCAATCGCATCACCAGATCGGTAATTTTCAGCATGGCTTCGTTCAGGCCCTCGAAGAAGCCGATCAGAGTGCGTCCTTTCTCTCCGAGCGTGGTCAGCACGGCTCCGAAAATCAGCGCGAAGGCAATGAGGGGAAGCACGTCTGCCCCCGCCATGGCCTGAAACGGATTGGTGGGAACGATGCGGAGCATGGTATCGAGCAGGGAGGGGCCGCCCTCTTTCAGTCGTTCCGGGATGGCGCTCAGCCCGATGTCCGCGCCCACGCCCGGACGAAAGAGGTTGACGAGAGTCAGTCCGATGATTACGGAGATTCCGGTGGTGGTCAAATAATACAGGATGGTTTTCCCTCCGATGCGGCCCAGATTTCGGACGTCGCCGATGCCGGCCACGCCGGTGACGACGGAGGCGAGAATCAGGGGCACGATGATCATCTTCAGAAGTCGGAGGAAAATGGTTCCGACTGGCCGCACAAACGAAGTGTGTTCGCCCAAGAGCACGCCGGCGAGGAGGCCGATCAGGATGCCGAGAAATATCTGAGTGGAAAGTTTAACTTTCATGATACGGGTTCTCCTTTCGGGTTGAGAGTAGGGGATAAGGTCAAAAAAGTTTTCCGAAAGTTATTTTCATTCGGGAGAATTTGCCATGGTGAATTCACCCTTTTGGGTTACATCGAAGGAGGAGCCGGAGAGCCTAAAGGTCGAATTTTGGGTTTGACGTCTGCCCACAAGCGCTTCAATGCTGGGTTTTCGGATAGGTTCTAAGTATACAACAAAAGGCGTTTGTTGTCAATGGTACTTTTTACACTTGCCATAGAAAGGAGGGTTGGAATTTTTTTGGATAATGCTTTCCATTAGTTTGCAAGCACCCTATTTCCAAGAGGAAGCCATGAGAAAACAGTTTGTACTCGTCGTGTTGTCGCTGCTCTTCGTCGCTCCGGGTTCGGCGTTTGCCCTCTTTGGGTTCGGCGCTCATGGGGGCCTGGATATGTACTCGGTGGATGCGGATTCGGAGGGGTTTACGTTGGCCTATACGATGGGAGATAGCGCCACGGCGACCTTGGTGCGGGAGGAGATCGGTCAGCCCATCGCATTTGGCGGTCATTTTTACGTGGACGCGCTGCCCGTCATTGACCTCGAACTCAGTGTGGATGTGGCGGTTCAGAAATACCACATCACATACGAGCGCAAGACCCTCGCTGGTCTTCTTGACGATCAGAAAAGCGAGGACGCCACGTTCGGACGCATCGGGGTCTATGCCACGATCCGAAGAGATCTGTTCGCGTTTCCCCCGATCGCTCACACGGTTTCCCTGTACGCCGGAGGAGGCGTGGGCATGCATCTCGTTACGCCCATTATGTGCGAGGCGTTTCTCGTGGATAACATCAAGTCCCCGGAGGACCGGTTGGACGTGGACGACATCATCGAGAAGGCGACCCGGATGGGCGGCCATGCGTTGGTCGGGGTGCGGATCAAGCCTCCGATGATTCCCATTGCATTGGGAGTGGAAACCAAATACACCATGATGAGCGAAGGGGACTACGAGGAGCCGAACGTGTTTCCCTCCGTGTACGGGAAATTATCCTTTGATTTTTGAACGATGCACGAAATTTTACCGCGGAGGGCGCGGAGGACGCAGAGAAATCCCTGTCTATTCTTTTCTCGGCGATCTCAGCGGTCTCCGCGGTGAGCATTGCCTTCGGAAGGGAGATCGCGATGGAAGGAAGGTTGAAAGTCTTCGCGGGACAGAGCAATCCGGTTTTGGCCCGGGAGATTTGCAGAGAATTGGGCGTTACGCTGGGCAACAAGACCTTCACGCAGTTCAGCAACGAAAATATCAAAGTGAAGATCGAGGAGAACGTGCGGGAGGCGGACGTTTTTGTGGTGCAAACCTCGTGTTCGCCGGTGAGCGATCATCTGATGGAACTGCTGATTATGATCGATGCCTTAAAATATGCGTCGGCTGCGCGGATTACGGCGGTGCTGCCCTATTACCCGTATGTCCGTTCGGATAAGAAGGACGAGCCGAGAATCTCGATCACCGCCCGTCTCGTAGCCGATCTGTTGGAGACGTCCGGAGCGAGCCGCGTGCTGACGATGAACCTGCACGCCGAGCAGATCATCGGATTTTCGAGGATTCCAGTGGATCAGTTGTTAGCCATTCCGATCATCTGCGATTATTTTTCTAAAAAGGATCTCTCGAACTTCGTGGCCGTGGCGCCGGACGTGGGGCGGGCCAAGACCACGGAGCATTATGCCCGGAGGCTCGACCTTCCGATGGCGATTTTGGACAAACGCCGCATCGGGGACGACGAACACGCGGTCATTCGTCACGTGATCGGCGAGGTGGAGGGGAAGGACGTGATGCTCCTCGACGACGAGATTCTGACGGGCGGGTCCATGCTGGAGGGAATTCGTGCGTTGAAGGAGCGCGGAGCGCGACGGGTGCTGGCGGGTTGTGTGCACGGAGTCCTGTCCGGGAATGCCGTGCCCGCTATCGAGGCCTCGCCGATCGAAGAATTGGTGGTCACCAACACGATTCCGCTGAAGCGGGATAGTTCCAAAATCACGGTGCTCTCGGTGGCCCGGTTGTTTGCCGACGCGATCCGGGCGATCCACGAGGGAAGTTCGGTAAGTGCCTTGTTCGATTGAATGCTCACCGCAAAGGCGCGAAGAGCGCAGAGAAAAAAACAGGTAGAGGAAAAGGCAAAGAAAAGACTTGCTTGAGTTTCGGTTTTCTCTACCTTTACCTGCCCTTGCTCTTTGCGTCCTTTGCGCCTTTGCGGTGAAAATAGGTTGCAAGAGGGGGCAAAAATGCACCGATTCTTACTGGTTCACGGCCCGAACCTGAACCTCCTCGGAGTTCGGGAGCCGGATGTATATGGCAGCGTGACGCTGGATCAGATCAACGCGTCCATCGAAGCGCTGGCGAAGGAGTTGGACATCGAGGTGCGGATTTTTCAGTCCAACCACGAGGGGAAGATCATTGACGAAATTCAGCGGACGCGCGCGTGGGCGGATGGCATCGTGATCAATCCGGGGGGACTGACGCACACTAGCATCTCCGTGCGCGACGCCATCGCCGGAGTGGGCATCCCGACCGTGGAGGTGCACCTGTCCAACCTGTATGCGCGCGAGGCCTTCCGCCACGAATCCGTTATCGCGCCGGTGTGCGTGGGGTACGTAGCGGGATTCGGCGCGGAGAGCTACCGGTTGGGTTTGCGCGCCGTATGTAAGTTGGTAAAATCAGCTGAAAGTGGGAAAGTGGGAGAGTGAGAAAGTGTGAAATAAGCAAGCCCGGACTGAGCGTCTCGGCCGCAACCTGTTCTTTCTGGCGTTTTCAAGGGGGCTGCATGTCGTTACGTGGATTTATTGGATGGGTACTCATAGGGATCGGCTTTTTTTCGTCGGAGGCCAATGCGGACCGTATAGACGTGCGTTCCACTTTCGAGCCGATGGAGCGGCAATTGTTTTCGGCGTACGGGTGGGATCGGACCAGGCGGGCAGCCAAGCCGGCGGTGTCTCCTGAAGTGGGCGCGTCCCGGACTTTCTGGGCCTATGAGCGGACGACCGCCTCCGACGGGAAGTTCTACCAGGTTGAGGCGACGTGCCGGGGGGTGGGCGCGCGTACGGTTATTTTCGTGGAGGATGCGCAGTGGAACGAGCGCGTGGCGTCCAAGGATGTGGAGGGCCTGATCGAGGTGTTCGACCGGGCGACACCGGGACATCCCGACCAGGGAATCTATGAGCGGACCACTTGGGCTTTCGGGGATCCTCCGGACGTGGACGGGGATCCGAAGATCTATATGTTGCTGCTCGATATCAAGGATTTTCTGGAGGAGGAAGGGGCTTTCGTGGCCGGCTATTTCTCCGGGGTGAACGAATACACGGATGAGGAGGTGCAGCGGTACGGATACCGTAGCAACGAGACGGAGATGTTCTACCTCGACGTCAATCCGGGAAGGGTCTCTTCGGAGGACGCCCGGCGCACGCTCGCGCATGAGTTTCAGCACATGATTCATTTCAATCAGGATCCCGACGAAGAGACCTGGATCAACGAGGGCTGCTCCACGTTTTCGGAATGGGTGAGCGGATACAAGATGCGTCTGCCGGTGCATTTCAAGGACGATCCGAACAATAGCCTGACCGACTGGGGAGAACGATTGGTGGACTATGAGCAGGTCGGCATGTTTGTGGCCTATTTGTACGAACATTGGGGTGGGATGGAGACAATCCGGGCTTTGGTGGCCCAACCGCGGAACGGAACGAAGGGCGTGACCCGAACCCTGGAGGCGCAGGGCCTTGGCGTGGGGTTCCCCGAGGTGTTTCGGGACTGGGTGGTCGCTAATTATCTGGATGACGAGCGGGTGGGAGATGGGCGGTATGCGTATAGTCTGTTTGATCTTTCCGGTTCGTACAAGTTTGGAGCCTCGAAGACCTACAAGACCTATCCGGTGGGTACGGTGGAGGAGAAGGTGTGGTATTCGGCGACGAGATACCTTCGCTTTACAGGGGGCTTTACGGGGGGGAAAAAGCTCCGGATCGCCTTCAACGGTGCGGATCGGAACGATTTTACGGTGCAGCTGATCATCCTTCGGAATGGCGCGGACACCCGGGTGGAAACGATGCCATTGGATGCGCTGAACGATGGGAGTTGGATCGGAGAGCATGCGGACGAGGTGATTCTGATTCCGACGATTGGACGGTTGATGGGTTTCGAGGTGCCGTACCGGTACTCGGCGACCGAGATCGGGGAATCGCTTCCGCCGGGCATCGTGAGCGTTTCCCCGCTGCCCGGTGCCTCCGACGTACCGTTGGATGCGACGCTTTCGGTGGTGTTCGGCGCGGCGTACGATCCGAGTACGGTTCAAATAGACTTGGGGCGCTACCCCGGAGGCGCATGGAAACAGAGCTCGGACGGCAGGACGTTGGCGGTGGCGCTCGCCGGGCACCTGGAGCCGAATACAACATATACGATTACGGTGAAGGCCGGGGTGAACGATTCGGAAGGCCGGGCGCTTACTGCGGAGGACTATACGTGGAGCTTCACCACCGGGGAAGGCACCGCTGAGGAAGAGGAGACCTACCTGGCGTACGATGAGGGCCGCTATAATTATCAACTTTACTGGGAGCGCGAAGGGGAAGCCTCCGGGGTGCGGTTCACCCCTCCATACCTGCCTGCTCACCTTTTGTCGGCCTGCTTCTATCTCACCGATCTTTCCCGGGGGAGTCGTTTTCTCGTGCGGATCGCCGAGGACGATGGAACGGGATTGCCGGGGAAGGAACTGACCGATCCCATGGAAGTGGAGGCGCATGCCACGGGGTGGCTGACCGTGGATCTAAAGGAGCGGGCGGTTCGGGTGGATGGTGATTTCCACGTCTCGTTTGAGACCGTGACGATGCGTTCGAGTGGGGGGGTGGAGCACTTGTGTCAACCGCGCTTCGGTGCGGAAGATTTTGCGCCTCTTTCCGGGAGAAGCTGGGACCGGTATTTCTTTGGAGATCCGCCGGCCCTGCGGTACGAAAAAGTGGATCACTTCGACTACGGAATCCGGGCGGTGGTGGTTCCGGCTCAGCCGGTTATGGCGGTGGAGGAGACCGCGCGCGTTCCCCTGAGCTTTGCGCTGAGGCCAAATTTCCCGAATCCCTTCAATGGAGAGACCGTGATCGCGTACGAGCTTTCCCGGACGGCCGACGTCGCGTTGGCGATTTACGATCTGTCAGGCCAGCGGATTCGCCGCCTTTTTCGGGCGCGGAGGTTGCCGGGTACCCACACCGTGCGGTGGGATGGCAGAAACGAGGCCGGACGGGAAGTAGGGAGCGGAGTCTATTTCTGCCGTCTGGAGACCTCGGAGGGGACGCAAGTCAGAAAGATGGTCGTGATTCGCTGAGTTGGACATGTTTCTTTGCTCGAAACACTTTGTCAGACTCCCGAAGTTTCCAAAACTTCGGAAGTCTTTCCATTTGAAAGGTCGCTCAGTCTGGCCGGATGATGTTATGAAAGACAACCCAAAAAATTCGAGGCTCGCCGCGAAGGCAAGAAGGCACGAAGCGCCACTGAGAATAAAGACCCTCTCGGTGGCTTTGTTGCTTGGCGGCGCGATGTTATCCATGGGACTCTGGGGATGCAAGGGAGGGCTTCCCGAGGGATTGGGATCGCTTTCCGAGGTAGTGGTGCTAACGGATTCGACGGACTGGGACGCCTGCGGCGATGCGGTGGAGGCGGTATTCGGACGAACCGTACACACGCCGGAGTGGGAGCCGATTTTTGCGCTGCGGATGGGGGACGCCGCGAAATTCGACTTTTTCAAGTCATGGCGGAATGTGTTCCTGCTTGCCAGCCTGGAGGGAGGGGGCGAAGCAACGCGTCTCGTGCGATCCTTACTGAGTCCGGAGGTGTTGGAGCGGATCGGGCAGGGGGAGGCGTATGTTTTTTTTAAGACGGAGGTGTGGGCGAAGGATCAAATCCTGGTGATCGCTGCTGCGCGGGATCGGTTCGCGTTGAGACAAAAGCTCGTCGAAGACCAGGATGCGATCTTCACTACGATGGAGGGGCATCTGAACCGTCGTGTCGGGGAATGGCTTTATGCGGAGGGGGAGCAGGAGGCGTTAGAGCAAGCCCTTTTCGAGCAGTTCGGCTGGACGCTTCGGATTCCCGCTGGGTATGCCGTGCAGAAGAAGGTGCCGGAGGAAGGCTTTGTGTGGCTTCGGAAACGGGCTCCGGACCGGTGGCTGTTCGTGTGGTGGGGAGCGGCCTTCGAGGGGATGGAACTGAGCGGCGACTGGTTCCGGGAGAAGCGGGATGAGATCGGACGGTTGTTTTACGAGGGGGATTCCGTGGCCCGGATCCTGAGCGTAGAGGAGACGCTCGTTGCGGAGTGGCCGGCGATCCGGGTACGCGGACTGTGGGCAAATCGGGAGAA
Source organism: Candidatus Latescibacteria bacterium 4484_107 (assembly GCA_002059205.1). Lineage (GTDB taxonomy): Bacteria > Latescibacterota > 4484-107 > 4484-107 > 4484-107 > 4484-107. Next base: position 425 of record MVCQ01000031.1, on the reverse strand, counting down.
GGCCGTGGGCGGGCCGTTTGTCAGCACCTGTTTTATAGATCGGGACACGGATCGGGTATATATCGTGGACGGCGCGGTGTATGCTCCGGGGGTCCAAAAAGCGCCCTATCTCAGGCAGGTGGATTTGATCGCGCGGACGTTTTCGACGAAGCCTCCTGAGCGTGACCATCCGCGCTGAGCTATCCAAACGAGCCGATAGCATGTCTTCCCAAGTGCTCTCTCTGTCAAGCCCAAAGGGACGAGTCGTCATTCTGAACCGGAGCGGAGCGGAGGTGAAGAATCTAATGGTCTGCATAGCAGAACGTATGGAGAACAAAAACGAGATTCTTCGTCACTCCGTTCCTCAGAATGACAGTCCGCCAAATTTCACTTGACGGGACACTCGTCGGGAGCGTTCAGAATTCTTGGTACTCCCGCATCTTCGC
>MVCQ01000030.1 GCA_002059205.1 Candidatus Latescibacteria bacterium 4484_107 | reverse complement strand
TTCTCCCAAGAAACACTTTTGTAATCCATTGCAACGGAAGGAATTCCAAATTGGGAGTTTTTGCTTCTAGTGGTCTGTCAAGAGTGATTTGACGAATAAAGCCAAGCAAAAATCGGGCAAAGGATTGCCCTCCTACAAAGGCGCGTAGGAGGCGAATCTCTTCGCCGATTATGGAACTTGACTGAGCACTATGAACGACGTCTATGTTTCCTTCTGAAAGAATTATGCGCGTCCCCTCTGCGCATAATGGAAATGCTGGCTTCTGGCTCCCGGCCTCGTAGCGAGGACTTCAATCCTTTTCTTTCGTGAATACCACCTCCCGCTCCTCTCCCTTCCCAAGCGGCGGGTCGCCCTTCTTCCATACGTACATCAGCACGAAATTGTCCGTCACCACGGCGTCATAAGCATCCGTCCGCTCGATCTTCGTCTCCCTGGCCCGGAATGGCAACAGCACAATCGGATGGCGATTTCCCCATTTCGACGTAAAGCCCGGCGTGCCCTCCTCGTTCATCCGGATCTTCACGGTCACCGTATCCCGCTGAGCGCCCCACGTGATGCTGAGGTTCTTCTCGTACAGCGGTTTGCCCACCGGCTCCACCCGTACGTCCAATCCCGGATCGCCATAAAGCACCGCTCCGTTTTGCTCGGAGATGAACCGCTCTTGAGGGATAGCCGGAACACCCGGGGTCTCGTTCTCCAGATCGAAGAGCAACGCCTGGTTGTTCAGATAGAACGCCTCCGGCCATGTGCAGCGATCCTGCACGAAGAAGTATGCCGGCATCCCTCCAAGCTGATAGCTATTCTTTCCTTCGGGGATCATGTATCCCGTGTACATACACGCCCCGCCACTGTGCATCCACGCAAACGCCATACAATCCATCCCCCATGCGCGTCCGATATAGCAGTTTCCCAGGCCGAAATAGATCTTCGGATTGGTGGAATGGATCTCCAGGTCGGGGCCCTCGAACGGATCTCCGTATACCTGACCGCCCCTGGAGCGGAAAAATCCCTCCTCGTCGGGATAGGGATAGTGAAGCTGCCATGTGTGCTCCGTTCCATGGCCGCTCGTGATGAACATGTCGAACGCGCTCGAGTTCAACTGATTCACCAGAAATTCGGTGCGGTCCCTCGGACACTCGAGCCCATCCACAATCGTTCCATCCGGAGTTTTTACCCACATTTTGCCGTATTCCCCCTCCGCCGTGGACACGCCTTCCTGTACGTAAGGCAGCCATGCTTTCCCCGCCACGGTTCCGGAGAGTATTTTGCGGACCCGAAAATTCCCCACCCGCACCATCCTCAGCGCATCCTCCGGCGTATATCCCGTCACGATCCCCCAGATGGCGTCGCCGTAAGGATCGTCGTCCAGGACCCGGAACAGGCGGTGCATGCCCGCAACGAAATAATCCTTTACGTCCAGAGGTTCGGCTACAATGCAAATGTGCGAGGGAGCCAGTTTTTTCAGTTCATCCCGCAGTTCCCTGTATCCCTTGTAAACCAGGACGTCCCCGTCGTGCCGCGCCCGAAGCGTATCCACGACCGTTGCCCATTGTGGGATCGCCATCGTTTTTTCCCGCACCAGAATTGCATAGGGCCCCGCGTAACTTATGCCCGCCTGGAACAGACCGATCAGGATGCCTATTGTCACGATTTTTCGTATCATCGGATCCTCCGTTTTTTATGTGCCCCGTATGAGGCGGTTCTCTTTTTTTCAGAACGTCTTCCCCCGTGCGTCAATCCACACACAACGCTCCAAAAAAAAAAGATAAAAGCCCTCATCCGCTTTAGCGTTGGGACTTTTATCTTTTTTCTTGCTTCGGCGGTCCGCGGGATGCATCTATAAGGTCCTCGCGTCCCCTATTTGACGCGCGTGTGCACGGATTTTGGGTTCTTTCTTAAGCCATTTATCCGTGTTCAGCCCTGTCCTGTCTAAAATCACCATCCATAGATTTCATGCCCCTGTCCCGGAAACCAGATCATATCCACCGCAAACGAGATCCCCACCCCCACGAAGCTACCGACGATCAAGCCGAAGAAGAAGGGACGAGCCGACCGGTACAAACGCACGCCACCGAACCGGATGATTAGCCATTTGGCCGCCCAAGCGATAAATATGGAAAACGCGGTCCACTTGATCGGGAGGGTGGAAGCTATGGTAAATCCCAGAGGATGCAGCGGCCACCACAGGAAGCGATACCTCAGAAACGTCAGAATCGCCATCACCACACCGCCTATGCCGAGGAAAAATAACCCGCCCTGAAAGACCCCGAACGGATTCTTCATTTTGGCCACCATGGCGTCGAACGGCACGCTGGCGCCCGCCCGGAAGATATAGCGCCCGAAGTTATACGCGCCGTGTGTGTAGGCTATATGGAGGCTGTACGAAATAGACACGGCAAAGCCGACGATCACCGCAATCGCGATAGCAAGCGGAATTTGCTTTCTGTTTCCCCCTATGGAGTCGCGGAGTTTGGCCGCATTCGCCGCCGCGGACATAAAAATGGATTTCATGTCCGCGCTCCAGGCGTAAGAGAACGCCAGGGCCGTCATAGTGGGAGCGGCGATGGACGTGGAACCCACCGTGTATACGGTGAACACTTGGGAGATTATCGGCCCTCTTAAGAAAACCACCCCCCCCTCGATTACAATACGAGTCAGTCCGAGGAACAGGATAAAAACTCCGAACAAAAAGAGCGCCAATACCCGGATGTCCTGCATGCCGGATTTATACAACCAGCCGGTGATGTAGATCACGCCGAAGATCAAACCGAAAACGGCGGTCCGGTAGGACACTAATTCCCCGGAGTCGTCCGCCGGATGATTTTTGTCGAATGCCTTTCGGAACACATCCTTCAGGTGGCTTCGCGCCATCCACAGTCCCCACAACACCATCACGATGAGCGCCCCGAATCCCTGCCACGCCATCGGCACGTTTCCGGAACAATACGTATCCGCCGTCCCCATCGCAAATCCGACCCGGTTGAAGATGCCGATCTGGATTATGCCCAACAGATAAAAGAACCAGATACTCAGCGATACATCCAGGTTGATCAGAAACGCAAAAGCGATCAGCGGGAAAAAAATGTACGTGGTGATGCTGGGAAAAGATCTGGCGACCTGAAACGAACTCTTCATCGGGATCGCGGGAAACAGCGGATTGAAATATCCAAAAATGTTCCATACGAGAATCGCGCAGGGGATTGCAAAGCCGATCCAGAAGATCTTACCCCGCATAAAGGCCGGAAATAACGAAGAGGAATCCGATTCCCGCACCATCTCTATGGGAATCTCGGCGAGAGGGAAAACCAATCGTTCTTTCTCCACCCACTGTTTCCGCAGGATCGCCACCATGCAAAAGCACACAAAGAAGATCACGCAGATGAGGCTCAGCCACCAGAACAACGGAATGATCCACGGCCTCCAAGGGATATGTTCTCCGCCCGGGAGTCCCTCGAAAAACCATTTTGCCGCATTATTGTCGTCGCCGGAAACCATCCACTGAGGGATGTGCCGATGGAAAAATTGTGCCCACTGGTTCTCCGGGGAGGCAAAATAATAGGGAGCGGCGATGGCTCCGAGAATGTATCCCGTGGTGTTGCTCACGAGAGTCGAGGCGATCCATCCCATCACAAAGACGATCAAGAGTTCCGGCGGCCTCAAAGCCCACTCCCGCCGAATTGCCTTGAGTGCTACGTTGAACACCGCTACAAGCAGGATGAAGGGAATGATTATGCCCGGCGGCAGGTAATCGTGCGCCAGTAAGGAGGAGTGCAGGATATTGTAGGAAAAGGGATCGGCCACACCGATCAAAGCGGCGGCAAGAGACCCTAAGACCAACGAACGCAAGGTAAAACCGCTGAATTTCTTTTCGGGAGTTGCTTCGGGAGGGGCGGACATAAACGGACTCCTTTCTTATTCTTGACCTTAAAAGCAAGTGATGATGCCCAAAAAAGTGAAACGTAAAACCTAAGGGGGGAGCGGAAGGATTTTGAGTATTCAATACTCATTGCTCATTCTTCATTCAGGACTCATCGTCTCCCAAACGCTCCCTAACCTTATAGGCCCAGGTTCCCTTCGGCTCAAATTTTAGATACTTCCGCCACCACGCTCGTGCCTGTGCCTTCTGCCCCTTTGCCTCATAGGTCAGGGCCAATCCGAAGGCTGCATTCGCACATTGCGGATTGATCTCCACGGCCTTCTCAAAAGAGGTCCTCGCCTGATCCACCATGCCCTGCTCGACGTAGTCAAATCCCAGATTTACGTATGCCTCCACAAAACGGGGGTCTCGCGCCACCGCCATCTCGTTGTATGCGATGGAACGTTCCAACTCCTCTCGGCGATGATAGACCAAAGCCAGATTGAAGCACGACTCCGCGTCTTGTGGATCCAGCCGAATCGCGGCCTCGTATTCCTGAATCGCCCGATTCAGAACGCCCTTCTCCGCGTACGCAAACGCCAGGTTCCGATGTCCCACGTCTGAGGAAGGATCCAGTTCGACCGCCTTGCGGAACAAGGCCATCGCCTCTTTCGCATTGCCTTCGTTATAGAGGATCGCCCCGAGATTGTTGCATACCTCCACCGTCGAATTCGCCTCAGCCGCCTTCTTCAACTCCAGAATCGCTTTGCCGATCTCTCCGGAACGATAATACGCCATCCCCTTCTCATAGGGCGCCTTTTCTTCACCGCAACCCATCAGCAGCACGACGAAAATAGCTATCGCCATTATGTACGTTGTTCTAAGCATAAGCTCCTCACATTGAAGTTCGTGATGAGTGGTTCGTGTTGCTCCGATTTCGGATTCAGCCATGAAGTAAGCTCCGCTAAGAATTTTTCAAGGGTCGCGCTCTTAGTGGCCACACAGCCAGCAATCCGTAATCAGAAGACCACGTGCGACACCGCTTTCGCGATCAGTGCGACGGCAATGGAGACCATGCTGATCAATCCGATACCGCAGGAATAGCCGGCCAGCAGGATCGGCGCGTACGCGCTCCATTGCGCCTTTCCAAAGCGTTTTCGAAAATAGAAACGTCCGAACATGGCTCCGATGAACTGGAGGAGGATGAAATGGGGCCATTGCGTGATCCCGCCGATCATCCCGTAGAAAATCAATATAGGGGCTCCCATAAGGGACAGAAGCCCGTACAATAATGCGCCGGTCCCCAGTCCCGTGAAGATATACTTCGCCTGAATTACATCTAAGATCATACTTCGACCGCCCGGAAGCGTGGATTTGGCCCACATCGCCTGCATCGTGGAAAAGAAGGGCCACATCTTCTGTACGAATGGATAGGACGACGAAGGAATGGGGCCCAATTTCCAGATCAGCGACCAGAAGAGGAAACTACAGATCAGCATAACCACAAACGTCAGAATCGTTACCTTCACGATGCCGCCGAATTTCGTCTTGGTCAATTCCAATTGCTTAAACGTATTCACCTGATAGCTGTGATCGAACATCGGCACCGGCGCGAACCACAATGCCGCGCCCTTGTAGCCGGAAAGAATAAATACGGACTCCCTCAAATAGGGAATGGCCGATCCGTATGGCTGGCCCGCGATCCCGATCATACGCGCGGCGATGTACGAACTCAGAGGCGTGTATATAAAGCCGAACAGGGCGGTAATCCACCACGGAAAGTCCGGAACCAAAACGTTTACCAAGAGGACAAACCCCGCGGTGCTCAGCGCCCAGATCCCCAGCGCCTTCCATATCGCCATATCACCACGTCCCTCCGGAAGGGAGTGACTGGGGGCGGTCACTTTTGCCTTTTTCTTCATATTCCGGAAGGTTTTGCCAATCATCCAGAATCCGACCAACATTACCAATATCGCCGTTCCGATGGAGAAACTGATCCAGAAATCGAGCTGATTGGAAAGCTGGGTCGGAATGGCCGTCATGCCCGGGGACCAGGTATGCAGGATCCCCTTGCTATACAGGATCGGGTTGGCGATGAAATTGACCGTCATACTTCCCATGAACGTGCCTACGACTACCCAGAAGGGCAGCACAAATCCCCAGAAAATATGGAGCAAATCCGTGCCCACGCCAAAAATCGCCGCAGGCACCACGGCCTTAATGCTGCTCGTGAAATCAATGAAGGGAATCGGAAGAATCTGCACCGTGTCCGTCAAAAATACCTCGGACAGGGTAGGCACCACGACATACAATAATCCCCAGATAATCCCGATAAAGCTCCCGATACTGAACATCCGCCAGCGCCATCCCTCTTTTTTCCCAGAGGTCTCGGCCAGCGCGGTCGCGCCTCCGGCCTGCACCGGAGCCATCGGGAACTGAAGCCGCTCTATGTCGCTCGTCACCCGGAACAGCACGTATCCGAGCGAAAGGCGGTTGATTTGGAATAAAGCCATATAGGCCACCAGCACCCCGATAGGCACCAACCAGTCCCGGTGAAAAAAGCTCCGCTTTAACAACGCCTCCGATCCACGGGGCGGCGTCAACCAAGAGGGGACATATTGCGCCAATCCATCCGCCTGCGGAGACTGGATCAGATACTGATCCCAGATCTTCCCGCCGAACGGACCTCCGAACAGATTTGCGCCCGTTCCTAACTTCCCGCCCATCATCACCAGGCCCCCGGCCACCCAATAGATTAAAATAATTTCCTGGGTCCGCAACTTAATGAACGACCGTTTCGCGATCTCAATAAACAGGATGAGCGTCACCCACTGCGCGGCGCCGGCCATTGTTTGCCCCGTCACCAGCCCGAGGTAGATCGCCCCGGGCAGCATAATAAACCCTACGAACAACGCCGCGATCACTGTCCTGAGATTAAACCCGTCTTCATACGGAGCCTCCTCCGGCATAATCTCATACTTTCGGGCATCCACCTCGCTTTGTGTTTTATCCGACGTTAAGGATTCTTCAGCCAATCGTCTCCTCCTTGTCTATGGGTCAGTGGTGATTGGTCATTGGTAGGCAAAGTGGGGAATAGTGCGCCCGTATTTTGCCCTTTACACACTGTATTTAGCTCAGGGACGAAAACGCAACTAAAAGCAAAAGGAAGATGGTTATACATACTCCAGACTGGGATCGTCACGGATGTAGGGTATCTGCTGCCCCAAATAGGGTAAGGACGATAGACCGCGCCAATTCCGCAAAAGATGATAGACCGGCGAGGTGAGCAGACGGCAGGCTTCCACCGCCTCGCGCCACTGAGCCCCGCGAATCTCGGCCACTGTTTCCGGTTCCGGCAAAAGTCTAAAGTCCCACGCCGCACACAGACGCGCCAAAAAATCCACCCGTTTCGCCAAGCTATGCAACGCTTCGGGCGGCTCGATAGAGCGCGCCGTCCAGCCATCTATTTTCAGGAAAACTCGATGAGTGCATCTGGGAAGTTCTCCGCCTTGTCCCTTGGTCATCGCTCATTAGGCACTGACCGTGACTTTCTTTCCTTCCTCCACATACTCCTCCTTCGTGCCCGCCGGGATCGTGCGCCATACTAAGAACCGCTTCCGAAGGACGTTCAAGAATCCCCGGTTCAATCGCTTCCACGAGGCCACGTCTCCGCTTTTCCGATGGATGGACACCTCGACCCGATAGACGCCGTGTTCTCCGGTGGGAATCGCCGACATCCGCACCTCCTGACTGACACCCAGATCATAAGGCGCCAACCATGTCTTCGTGGTTACCTCGTAGATCGGCTCCTCCGGCGCGCCTGATGCGCGGGCGGAAAGTTGTGCTCCTTCGGTCATAAAATCCCCCACGGATCCCTCTCCGTAGGACTCGAACACGCGGGTCAGGTACGTGCAGATTCCCAGCACCTCATTGCCTCCCACGGTAAACGGAAAGTCGAAGAGCCACTCGTCGCCTTCCGGCTCCGGGAATTCCCACTTGCGCGTCACATCCGGAACGGCCATGTTCGCCGCTTTCTTCGCCGGATAGATCGCGGAAAGGAATACCGTGACCATCACGATCAGCGTGGAGGATACGGCAGAGAGCGACGAATAGTTCAACGAGATCCCCGCCAGCACATCATGAGAGGACAACACCATCGCCAGCACCTGGCCGATCAGATAGCCCATCACCGCGCCGATCGTGGCAAACACCGCCGCCTCCGCCAAAAACAGCGCCCCGATGTGACTCGGCGCCAATCCTACGGAACTGTAAATGCCGATCTCCTTGAACCGCTCGTACACCGCGCCCATCATGGTATTTAAGACAATCAACGCCGCGATCAGGATCGGGATAAACAGATTGCCCAAGCCGGAGAGAGACGTAGCCCCCATCGAGCTATACACCGTCACCTTATCATTCCGTCCCACGAATACGGTCAGGGCCACCCGCGACATAAAACGCTCAATATCCTCCACAAAATCCTTATCCTGAAAATCCGTCACCGCGATGGAGCGCAAAGTCCCGCCGATCTCCATCACCACCTCGTACGGCACCACGATCACGTTGCTGCTTTCCAGATGCGTAAACGTCTCGATGGGCGCGGACGCAGTCAGGCGGGGATCCTCCGCGGCCCCTTTTTTCATTTTCGCGGCCTCACCCGCGGTATCTACGGGCGTCAACTTCTCGTCGTCCATGTCCTTGGTCGCATTGAACGCCTCCGAATCCAACAGTCCGATCACCTTGAACGTGGCTCCCAACATCCGGATTTTGGCCCGGCCGATCTCGTTTTCCGTGATCCCCACCAATTGCGCCAGATCATCCGGCAGGATGCACGCGTTCCGCTCTCCCTCGCGGAACCAGCGACTGTTTCCGATCAGCAGGCGATCTATTCCGGTTACCTTCGTCTCCTCCGGACGCATCCCCAAGAGCGCATTGGCGAAGCTTATCGTCTTGGTCTTCGTCGTCTCCAGAGGGATAAAGCCGTCCCGCTCGTTCGCCCGCTGCACGGTTGAAAATCGGGGCCCAACCGGTTTTTTCCCGTTTACGGTTTCGAAAGAGATATACGCCTTTTCCTCCCGGCGCTGGGAGATGTACCACGAGCGGGGCACTACCAGCGCACGATCGGAGAATGCACTTTGCACGTATTCCAGCACGGACTCCTGAAGCCCCTTCCAACTCCGATCCCGAACCAGCATGCCGGGATAGGGGGCCCGATTGTCCCGAGGCAGTTTGTAGAACTTCAAAGAGGTCTGCACCGATGTGAACGAAAGCACCGTAAAGGTCAGCAGAATCAAGGTCGTGGCGGTCAGGGCGGTTCGCACGCGCCGCTTCTTCAGATTGGAGATGCCCAGCGTAATCGCCGCCGCGGTCGCGCTCAATCTTCCGACGTCCGTTTCCTGTATGCCGGATGCCGACTGTCTGAATTTTCGCACCTCCTGGCCGAACTTGGAGAGCACCATCACCAACACCACGACGCCCATCGCAAAAATAACGAACGCCAGGAAAATAATATACGGAGAGGAGGAAAGCCGGAAGGCCGGATGCACGAACCGCAAAATGGCGAACACCAGTACGAAAATCCCCGAAAATCCCGCGATCTGTTTTCTAATATCCGCGAAGGAGAACAGCAGGCGTTCCGCGAAAAACGAAAACGGCAGCAGCAGCGCAAAATAGAATACGATTCCCCGCACCGTGTCGTTTGCCGTCCCCTTCACGTCCGGATACCCGCGCGCTTCCAATCCCCACGCCCGGCGCGCCTCCGAGATAAAGCGGCTGTATCGGAGCTGTTTCAGGTGATCCCGCGCCGCAATCAGGGCCTCCCGTGCCTCCGCGTGCAGTCCTTCCAGTTTTTCATTTTTCACGCCATAGCGCGCCAACTGCTTCATCCGCACATCGTCGAGCACCCACATATCCCGGGCGGCCTTGTACGCCGGTTCGAAGAGCACGCTTTTTTCGACGGGATAGCCCGTTCCCATCGCCCGCTCGACGGTTTTTTTGTCCACCTCGTCGGTCTGAGGCGGATGATCCACCCATTCCTCCGGCGCATTGGTCAACAGATATTTGATCCCCAAGAGCCCGGTGCTCATAAACACCTTCGTTCGCGTTCCGGGTTTGGCAAACACCACCGCGGC
>MVCQ01000029.1 GCA_002059205.1 Candidatus Latescibacteria bacterium 4484_107 | reverse complement strand
TTTCTACTATCCAGGTTCTGAAAATTCGTAGTACAAGGAAAAAAGGACTGTATCCGTCCTCGATATTCCGCAACGAACGGGATCGCGATTTAGTATCTAGTATTTGAAGTGCAGAGGGGGTGTACGCTTATGGGGAAAAAACGCATCTATGAAGTTGCTAAACAATATCACCTATCCAGCGAAGCGTTGCTCAGTATGTTGCGAAAAAAAGGCTTCGAGGCGCGAAGTCATATGAGTGTGATGAAGGAAGATATGCTTCAATGGATCGAACGGAAATTTGAGCAGGAACGAGAAACTTCGCGCCAGGAGATGAAGCAAAGAAAAGTGCGCACGGAGCAACAGAAGCGGGCGAAGACCAAGAAAAAAACAGCATCCGGTCCCAGAGGAAAAACGCGTCCCCGGACAAAACAGGGGGAACGATCACCCACCTCGGGAGAACGGTCTCGTAGCTCAGGGGAACGATTCCGCGCCCAAAAGGAACGATCCCGCGGCCCAAGAGAGCGTCCTCGCGCCTCAAGGGAGCGGGGATCGGAGGGACGACGGGAGCCTGCGAAGTCCGAATCCCGAAAACGAAGAAGACCGCATCGGAACAAACCGATTCGAATGGAGCAAAATGGGGAGCACATCAAAAAGCGCCTGCTGGCCGGCAAGGAGCGGAAGTCGTATCCGAAACGGAGACGTGAAAAGGATACGCAGGGGATCGTTGCGAATGTTCGGAGAACATTGACGAAGATGGAGGGCACGCCCCGCTCGAGGCGAAGAAGAACCCGCGTTCGTCGTTCCGCCGAAGAGCAGCCGAAGGAAGTTCGCAATGTGATCCGGGCCAGCGAATTTGTCTCCGTGGCGGAGTTGTCGGATCAAATGGGTGTGCTCTCCTCGGAAGTGATCGCCCGGTGTCTCGAGATGGGGTTGATGGTTTCGATCAACCAGCGTCTGGATGTGGACACTCTCACCATGGTGGCCGATGAATTCGGGTACGATGTGGAGGTGCTGGAGGAATATGCCGAGGATCTATTCACAACGGAAGAAGAAGAGGAAGCCGGACCGCAACTTCCAAGAGCCCCTGTAATCACGGTGATGGGGCACGTAGATCACGGAAAGACTTCGCTGCTGGATACCATCCGACGGACGAACGTAGTGGCCGGAGAATCCGGAGGCATTACGCAGCACATCGGGGCGTACGAGGTGACGCTGAAGCGCAAAAAAATTGCCTTTCTGGATACCCCGGGCCACGAGGCATTCACGGCGATGCGCTCCAGAGGAGCCCAGGCGACGGACATTGTTATCCTGGTCGTCGCGGCGGACGATCACGTAATGCCCCAGACCGTTGAAGCGATAGACCATGCAAAGGCGGCCCACGTGCCTATTGTAGTGGCCATCAATAAAACAGATCTGCCTACTGCGGATCCGGAGCGTATTCGTCAGGAACTCTCCCATCGCGGAATCCTGGTGGAGGAATGGGGGGGGAAGGCCATCGCGGTGGAAGTATCCGCCAAAACCGGTGAGGGCATAGACCGGCTTTTGGAGATGGTGTTGCTGGAGGCGGAATTATTGGAGTTAACAGCCAACCCGGATCGAAAGGCGCGAGGCGTTATCATCGAGGCGGAGTTGCATCCCGGACGCGGGCCGGTGGCGACGGTTTTAGTACAGGATGGGACGCTGCGGGTGGGCGATGCCTTCGTCACGGGCCTGTACAGCGGTCGCGTTCGAGCCCTTTTGAACGAATGGGGACAACCCGTAGAAAAAGCGGGCCCCTCCTCGCCGGTACAGGTTTTGGGTATAGAAGGCGTGCCGCAGGCCGGAGATTCTTTCATCGTTCTTGGAGAGGAACGAAAGGCCCGCGAAATCAGCCAAAAGCGCCGACAACTGAAGGCGGAACATGACGCCCGTCGAAGGGAACATCGAATGACGCTGGCGGACTTCAATCGTCGAATCAAGGAGGGAGCGGTCAGGGATCTGGGTCTGATCCTGAAAGCCGACGTGGACGGATCCGCAGAGGCCCTGAGCAGCGCGTTAACGGAATTGAGCACAGATGAGGTGCGCATCAATGTAATCCATCAGGGGGTGGGCGCCATTTCCGAGTCCGACGTTCTGTTGGCCGCTGCTTCGGACGCCATTGTGATCGGCTTCCATGTGCGCCCGGATGTGCGGGCCAGGGAGATGGCGGCTCGTGAACACGTGGACATCCGGCTGTATCGGGTGATCTACGAAACGGTGGAAGATTTGAAGGCGGCCCTGTCCGGTCTTCTTGCTCCGGAGATTAATGAGAAAATTCTCGGTTCGGCCAGTGTTCGGGAGGTCTTCCGGGTTCCTTCGGTGGGTGTCATCGCAGGCTCTTTTGTGCAATCCGGCAACATCCGGAGAAACGCATCCGCGCGGGTGCTCCGGGACCACGTGGTCATCTACGAAGGGGAAGTGGCTTCCCTGAGGCGCTTTAAGGAAGACGTTCGGGAAGTCGCCGCAGGGTATGAATGCGGAATCGGCATAGGCAACTTCAACGATCTGAAGGTCGGCGATACGATCGAGGCCTTCGAGATGGTGGAGACCGCGCGGCAGCTTGCATAGGACAACGACATTGCCTAAATTTCAAAAAGTTCAAAAATTTCAAAAATTGGGGTGCGGACAATTTTGGCAATCTTTGATTTTTTTGAAATTTAGGCAACGGGGGGGGAGGGGGGATGATGTATGATTGTCGGCGCGTGCGAAATAGATTTATGGATTCCGGAGAGCCGATCGTTGAAACAGAAGCGATTCGCGATCAAAAGCTTGAAGGAGCGGCTCAAAAATCGTTTCAACGTTTCGGCGGCCGAGGTGGACAATCATGACTTATGGCAGCGTTGTCGCCTGGGCGTGGTGATCGCTTCTACGGATACCCGATACGCCCATCAGGTGCTCTCCAAAGTCGTGGACTACGTGCGAAGCGATGGCCGGGTGGAGCTGCTGGACTATACGATAGAAATGCGGTAAAAACATGGCCTAAATTTCAAAGATTGCCAGGATTTCAAAAATTGGGGGTGCCGGCAATTTTGGCAATCTTTGAAACTTCTGAAATTTAGGCAATGGAGATAGGAGCGGGAATGAGGCCATGGAATATAAACGCGCGGATCGGGTAAGCGGAGTGTTGCAGGAGGAGATCAGCCTCCTCGTCCGGAAACTCAAGGACCCTCGCATCGGATTTGTAACGATCACGGGGGTAGATGTAACCATTGATCTACGCTATGCGAAGGTCTATGTGAGCGTGATGGGCGATGATGAGACCGTGCGCGCGCAAACATTGGAGGGCTTGTATAGCGCGGCGGGATTCATCCGAAGAGAACTGGGACGGGTGCTCTCTCTTCGGAGAATCCCGGAGATCGCCTTCCGATACGATGAATCCGTAGAGCGAGGCGCCCGAATAGATGCGCTGTTGAACAGCTTGCATGACTGAAGGCAATGAATAATGAGCAATGAGCAATACCTCCCCCCCCTGAATTGGGGTGGTAGGCTGGTGTATGCTCATTGCTCATTCCTAATTGCTCATTGAAGTTCTTTGCGGTGTAATTTGATTGAGGCTTGAATGGACGGCGTTCTCATCGTGGATAAGGAGCAGGGCTGGACGTCGCACGATGTCGTTGCCCGCATTCGGAAACTTTTCCACCAAAAGAAGGTGGGACATACCGGCACGCTCGATCCGATGGCCGTCGGGGTATTGGTCGTCTGCCTGGGGCGGGCTACCCGAATTATTCGTTTCTTAGACGACGGAGAGAAGGCTTATACCGCAGAGATCCGATTGGGTGTATCCACAGATACGTTCGATGCGGAAGGCGAGGTTATAGAGAGCAAGGAAGTGCCGGAGTTCACGATAGAGGAGCTCGAAGCCGCGTGCGAGCCCTTCCGGAGACAAATTCAGCAGCTTCCTCCGATGTTCTCCGCAGTGAAGGTATCCGGAAAAAAACTCTATGAACTGGCGCGGAAAGGGCTGGAAATTACCCGAAAGCCGAGAGCAGTGACCATTTCCGAATTGAACATCCTGAGTTACCGGACGCCGATCCTCCGCATCCGGGTCGTCTGCTCGAAGGGAACCTATATCCGCGCGCTGGCCCACGATATCGGGGAACGGCTATGCACGGGGGCACATCTTACCGCATTGCGGCGGACGCGATGCGGACGGTTCACCGACGCCCAAAGTTTGACCCTGAATCAAGTGGCTTCCTGCGTGGAAGACGGCACGATAAGCCGGAAAGTGCTTTCCATGGACGAGGCATTGAGTCCCCTCCTTCGGGTGCAGCTATCGCGAATCGAAGAAAAACGCTTCCGAAACGGAGCATCGGTGCATCGGTGGGATATTCTGGAACACAGGGATGGCGAGGAAACCGCGCGAGTCATCGGAGCGGACGGGGATTTTCTCGGTATAGCACAATGCGGAGAAGTTCTGAAGCCGGTCTGTGTCTTTGTGTAACCTGCGAATTGCAAATTTTCAATCTGAAATCGGTTCACCCATCGCCATGAAGATCATAGACCACATAGACTCCCTGCCCTCCCTCGACCATCCCGTAGTCACGGTGGGCACGTACGACGGCGTTCATTTAGGACATCAGGAAATCTTGCGGGAGGTGCGCCGCAAGACGAAAGTCCGAAACGGTACAAGTGTGGTGCTGACGTTCGAGCCGCATCCACAGACGGTGGTGGCACCGGAATCGGCTCCCTTTTTGCTGACCACAAAGACGGAGCGGATAGCGCTCTTGGAGAAGAAAGGGATAGATGAGACCCTTTTCCTTCCCTTCGATGCAGAGATGGCCCGGTTGGATGCCGGGGAGTTTGTGCGGAAAATTTTAGTGGACGGAATCGGAGCCGAAGCGGTGGTGCTCGGAACCAACCACGCATTCGGTCGGGGACGTTCCGGGAATGTTCGGTCCCTGAAACGTTTTGGAGAGCAATTCGGATTCGAGGTGGATGCGGTCCCTTCTCTGATCGTGGACGGCGCTCCGGTCAGCAGCACCCGCATCCGGCGATTGATCCGTGAGGGGCGTGTTGCGGAGGCGGCCCGCTTGTTAGGACGACCTTACAGCATGACCGGAAAGGTGATCCGCGGAGACGGTCGGGGACGCGGGCTCGGGTTTCCCACCGCGAATCTGAGCATAGATCATCCCAGAAAGCTCCTTCCCGCTGACGGGGTGTATGCCATGTGGGCCGAAATGGACGGCGCGCGTTTTCCGGCGGTGATGAATATCGGAGTCCGGCCCAGTTTCCGGGCAGGACGTGCTATCGAGGTGCACCTCCTGGATTTCAGGGACACCGTTTACGGAGCAACCGTTTCTGGCAAGCTCGTTGAGAAAATACGGGAAGAAAAACAATTCGACCATCCGGAAGCCTTATCCGAGCAGATCGCGCAGGATATTGCACGAGCGAGAGCGCTTTTACATCCATAAGAATGGTCATTGGGCATTAGTGCCAAACCCTTTCCCCTAATGACCGATGACGAATGACAAAGGACTCCCCGAAAGGAGAAAACGATGCCGTTGACAAAGGAAAAGAAGATCGAAATCATGAAGGAATTCGGAAAAAACGAGAAAGACTCGGGTGTTACAGAGGTTCAGGTGGCGCTGCTGACCGAGCGGATCCGCCAATTGACGGAGCACCTCCGGACGCACAAGAAAGACCACCATACCCGGAGGGGCTTGCTGAAGATGGTGGGACAGCGGCGGCGGCTCCTGAACTATCTGACACGGAAAGACGTCATGGCTTACAGGGCGTTGATCGCAACGCTCGGGCTCAGACGCTGATCCAAGAAAGAAGCGAATGGTGAGTAGTGAATGGTGAGTGGAAATTCGTACTTTGCGACCCAATCACCAACCACCAATCACCAATCACCAATCACCAACGTAAGAAAGAAGAGAGGATGATCGAATGACGCATCGGGTACAAATGGAATTGGGAGGTCGGATCCTGTCATTGGAGTCGGGACGTGTGGCCCGACAGGCCGACGGGGCGGTGTGGGTGCAGTATGCGGATACGGTGCTGCTGGCGACGGTCGTGTCCGTGAAACCGAAGGACGACCGCGGTTTTTTTCCGTTGTTTGTGGATTTTCGGGAAAAGATGTACGCGGCCGGGAAAATTCCGGGGAGTTTCTTCCGGCGGGAGGGACGGCCTACGGAGAAGGAAACGTTGACCTGCCGCTTGATTGACCGCCCGATTCGTCCACTGTTTCCGGAAGGATACATGGACGAAGTGCAGATTATGGTGATGGTCCTCTCGTCGGATCAGGAGAACGACGCGGATGTCCTGGGAATCATCGGAGCCTCCGCGGCGCTCCGGATTTCCTCGATCCCCTTCGATCTGTCCACCAGCGCGGTGCGGATCGGGGTGACGGACGACGGACTGCTCCTCAATCCCACGTTTGCGCAACGGGAGGAAAGCCGAGGAGATATCGTGGTGGCGGGCCACGCGGATCAAATCACCATGATGGAAGCGGGGCTTCAGGAGGTATCCGAAGAGCCCGTCGCGGAAGCGGTTCGGATGGCTATGAAGGAAATCAAGCGCATCTCCGAGCTTCAGGAGGAATTGGTGCGGGCGTGCGGAAAGACGAAACAGGCTCCCCCGGAGATCAAGGATGATCCTCAACTCCGAAGCGCCGTGGAACGAGCTGCGCAGGATCGGATCGCCGCCGCGTACCGGATTCAGGACAAGCAGGAGCAAAAGGCCGCTATGGATCTCGTTGGGGAGGAAGTCGCCGCGATGCTAGTTGAGGACTATCCGGAACGGGAGCAGGAGATCAAAAACGCGCTCGATGAGATCGAGAAACACGAGCTTCGCCGGATGATCCTGGAGGAAGGACGACGCATTGATGGCCGTGCGGTGGACGATATCCGTTCGATTACGTGCGAAGTGGGGGTCCTGCCCCGGACGCACGGCTCGGCCATCTTCACACGAGGGCAAACCCAGAGCCTTGCCGTGACCACTCTCGGCACGAAGATGGACGAGCAGAAAATCGAGACTCTGGAAGGCCAATCGTGGAAAAACTATATGCTTCATTACAACTTCCCTCCGTTTAGCGTGGGCGAAGTGAAGCCCATTCGGGGGCCGGGACGGCGGGAAATCGGACACGGTGCCTTGGCGGAGCGCGCCATTCAGCCTGTTATCCCCAACGACGAGCTGTTTCCCTATACCATCCGGATCGTATCGGACATATTAGAATCCAACGCCTCCTCCTCGCAGGCGACCGTGTGCGCCGGGATACTTTCTCTGATGGATGCGGGCGTGCCCATAAAGGCGCCGGTGGCCGGCGTCTCCATCGGGCTGATTCAGGACGGAGAACGATCGTTGTTGCTGACGGACATGCTGGGCATCGAGGATCATCTCGGGGACATGGATTTCAAGGTGGCTGGCACGCGCGAAGGAATCACCGCGATCCAGATGGACATCAAGCTTCGCGGCATTGATCTTCCCATCATCGAAGAGGCGCTTCGAAAGGGTCGGGAAGCCCGTCTGCACGTGCTGGATGAGATGGACCGGACGATGTCGGAACCTCGAGCGGAGTTGTCGCGTTTTGCACCGAGAATCCTCTCGATGAAGGTCAAGCAAAGCCAGATCGGCGCGGTGATCGGTCCCGGCGGGAAGGTGATTCGGGCGATCACGGAAAGCACCGGCGCGACCGTAAACATCGAGGACGACGGCACCGTCACCATCGGCTCGGTAGATCCCGAGGCCGGCGAGAAAGCATTGGCGTGGGTCCAGTCCATCGTCGAGGAGGCGGAGGTGAACAAGACTTATACCGGCACAGTCAAGCGCGTGATGCCCTTCGGAGCGTTCGTGGAGATCCTTCCGGGCAAGGAGGGATTGGTGCACATCTCCGAGTTGGAATACCACCGGGTGGAAAAGGTGGAAGACGTCCTCAACGAAGGCGACGAAGTGCAGGTGAAGGTCATCGGAATAGACGATCAGGGCAAGATCAAGCTCAGTCGCAAGGCCCTGCTCGACCGGCCGGAGGGATCGGGAAAAGCCGGGGGAGATCGCGGGGGGAACCGCCGGACGCGCCGATAGGCGTCGGAGTGTAGATGGAATCAAAATTCGCAGAAATGGCCTATCGAATGCAGCAATTCGGTAGGCTCTTTTTGTGGCTTGGGGTGTGGGAACAACCGCAGGAAAAAAACACGCCCGGAGACACAGAGGCGCGGAGAAAAGCTGCGAAAAGGGACGTCCTTGATGTCTCGCGGGAAAATTCCAATGAAGGGAGCATGCTCCATGTACAGCAAAAAATTCTGGCTTGGAAAACAGGTCTTGATCGTGGCCGCCCTTTTTCTCACATGGCCCGGCCTTTCGGCTTGGGCCAAAATGCGCGAACCGGATATCCAATTCGAGACGCAAACGGCCGACTTCGGAAGGCTTGTGGAGGGAGAGAAAACGGAGATTCATTACCATTTTCGTAATGCAGGCACGGATACCCTGATTATCGAGAACGTGCGCACAAGCTGCGGATGCACGGCAGCATTGGTATCCGAGAAGCGGGTCGCTCCGGGGGAAAAAGGCGATATCCGTGTCACGTTCAACTCGAACGGTTTTCAGGGGAAACCGCACAAGACGGTAACGGTGTGGTCCAACGATCCGGACACCCCGAAGGTGACGCTCTCCTTCTCCGGAATCGTGTGGTCGGAAGTGGAAGTCACTCCGCGTCGCATCGCATTTGGTCAGATAGACAAAGCGGCGTTGGACAATGCGATCCCGGATGGGAAAAGGGAGGAGGCCGTTCGGCTTTGGAGAGCTGTGCGCGTAAAATTTCCCACGAACCCGAAGCTGTTTGTGACGGAGGCGAAGGTCTCATCGCCCGCGCTGAAAGCGGAGGTGATGCCGCGCGCAAAAGAAGATGCCGGAGAGGATATGGTGCGGATCGGCCTTACTCCCGAGGCACGGATCGGTTCGCTCCTGGAGCAAGTTACGATCTCCACGACCAGCAAAATCCAACCCACGGTCTCGGTGGGGGTCCGCGCGGACGTTCGGGGCGATCTCATAGCCGCCCCGAGATCCCTTCCGATCCGGGTATCCCGGAAGGACACCTCTTACGTGCGCCAGGTATTCGTGTGGAAGAAGGGGAAGAAGAATCTTCGGATCGAAGCAGTGAAGGATCTTACGGGGATATTTACAGCCAACGTGGTGGAGTTGAGGCCCGGCGCCCAATATCGCATTGATCTGAGGCTGAAGCCGGATACCAAACCGGTTTCGGTCAGAGGAAAGGTGATCATACGCACCAATTATCCGGAAGACCCTTTTGTTGAAATCTCGGTGGTTGGGCGCATTGAGGAATAAGAGCCTCTCCGAAAATCATATCCTCAAAGAAGCAACCGGGCGGCCGGAAGCCCACAACTTTAATTCGTGGGTTGCAATGGGTTCGGGATTACAAAATCCCGAACCTACCCTAAAGCTTGTTCAGTTTTCCATTTACAGCATCGTTGTTTGATCCGTGTAAATCCGTGCTATCCGTGTCCCAGTGCTTTTGGTTTTTTTCTGTGTGGCTGACCTCATCGGTTCCGTTCTGGCCGCATCCGATACGACCGATGGGCCTTGTACAGCTTGAGTTGTGCCTCTATCTGATGCGCCAACTTGTTCCCTCCACCCGCCTTTGCCATCTCAAAGGCCCGCTCGGCATACCGCACGGCCTCTTCATATCGTCCCTCTTCCGCGTAGGCGGCCGCCAACACACCCAGCGCTCCGGGACTGCGATACCCGCTGGCGCGGCACACCTCCTCGGCCAGCCTGACCGCTTCCCGTCCATTCCTGACGTCAGCATCCGGACAGACGGCCAACAGCCAGGCGGTACTTAGAATCGCCCGAGGCTGATCAGGGGCCTGCCTCATCCACCTCTGGAACAAGTCCGCGGAAACTGAGAATGGCCTCCTTGAGCTTCCCTTCGCGCATCAGGACGTTCCCCAGATTATGATGGGATTCCGCATAGTCCGGTCGGATCTGAAGAGCCTGCCTGAAGTGTTCCGCCGCCTTCTCGAACTTTCCCTGGCGTATCAGAAGCTCTCCCAGATTATTGTGCACAGCGGCATTGCGCGGGTTCAATTGAAGAGAGTGCTGATAATACCAGACGGCCCGCTCCAGATCCTCCGGCCGCTTGCCCTGCTTCTCATAGATAAATCCCAGGACACTGTGTACCGCGCCATTGTTCGGATCCAACTCCAATGCACGCTGTCCCGTGGTTAGAGCCTCCTCGTACGCCCCAGCCTGCGCCTCCACCCAGCACTTGGTCGCCCAGACGTAGGCGCACGAGGAAAGCCGCTGAGTGGCATAATCCAGCTTGGTCAGCGCGCTGTCCACCTTCCCTTCTTGAATGAGGCAGATTCCAGCCTCCATCTGAAGCACCGGGTCCTTCGG